>DASYVW010000405.1:0-3652 GCA_035936675.1 Gemmatimonadales bacterium | reverse complement strand
GGACGCCGGCATGTGCGCTTAGCAACCCTTCCGGCTATCGTACCATCTATTGTGTGGGCGGATCCTATGCCCTGTGAAACATCTCATGTCGTTTACCCGTTTGGGCCTAAGCACCAGGTCCTTCGTCGCCGTAGCCCAAAGCCGTAGCCCACCGCCACCAAAAAGGAAACCGGAATGGTATCCCCCAAGGTAGTGTCGCCCTCACTCCTCCTCACACTTGCTGTTCTGGCCGCCTGTTCCCGATCGACCTCCTCGTCCGGTTCAGGAGGCCCGTCGCCGAGTGATAGCAGGTCCACTGCGGCACCGAGGCCCGATCCGCGGGTCGGCCTTCGAGGCGGGAAGATGGATGCTGCCGAAGCGGTGTGGAATCTGCGCGTGGTCTCCAACACCCCGGCGTCGGAGCAGTTCAAGGACGGCATCAACTCCGACCTGGCCTTCACCGGCCACTATGCCATCCAGGGCAGCTTCAGCGGGTACCAGGTGTGGGACGTCAGTAATCCCAGCCGGCCGGCCCTCGAGACCGCGTACTTCTGTCCCGGGTCGCAGAGCGACGTCTCGGTCTACCACAACCTGCTCTTTGTCTCCGGCGAGAACCTGGCCGCCCGCCTCGATTGCGGGACCCAGGGCATCCAGGACACGGTCAGTACCGAGCGGCTGCGGGGCATCCGGATCTTCGATATCAGCGACATCGCCCATCCCAAAAACGTCGGCAACGTGCAGACCTGCCGGGGCTCGCATACCCACTCGCTGCTGGTCGATCCCAAGGACCGGGACAACGTCTACATCTACATCTCGGGTCAGGCACCGGTGCGGTCGTCCAACGAGCTGCCGGGCTGCGTGAGTGCGCCCAAGGATCCCAACTCCGCGCTCTTCCGCATTGAGGTGATCAAGGTCCCCTTGGCGCATCCGGAACAGGCGGCGATCGTGAGCTCGCCCCGGATCTTCAATAATCTGGTCGCCCCGCCGAAGCATGGAGACGCGCCGGAGGACAGCGTCGCCGCAATCAAGGAGTTGGCCGAGGCCAAGGCGAACAACGGATTCGTCGGGACTTTCCATGGCAAGGAAGAGGTGATGCACCCGATGTGGGTGGCGCAGCTGTTGGACAGCGTGGTCAAGGCGCGAGGGGGTACCGGGAATCCGACTGGTGCCGACAGCGCGGCGTTGCGCCAGGCGCTGCCGGAGATCGTGGCCTCGGCCATCAAGGCGCACGAGGCGCAGATGCCGGACTCGAACGCCGGTCCCACCCAGTGCCACGACATCACCTTGTATCCGGCGATCGGGCTCGGCGGCGGCGCATGCGCCGGCTACGGGCTGCTTCTCGATATTCGCGATCCCGCCAATCCCCAGCGCATCGGGGCGGCATCGGATTCCAACTTCTCCTACTGGCATTCGGCCACGTTCAACAACGAAGGCAGCAAGATCCTCTTCTCCGACGAATGGGGCGGCGGCATGCAGCCCAAGTGCCGGAGGACGGATAAGCCGGAGTGGGGGGCGGACGCACTCTTCACGATCGGCAACCGGAAGATGCAGTTCCAGAGCTATTACAAGCTGCCGGCTCCGCAGACATCGGAGGAGAACTGCGTGGCCCACAACGGCTCGCTGATTCCGATCCCAGGCCGGGACGTGATGGTGCAGGCGTGGTATCAGGGCGGAGTCTCGGTGTTCGACTGGACCGATCCCAAGCACCCGAAGGAGATCGCCTACTTCGATCGCGGCCCTTGGGATCCGGCGAAGCTGGAGTTGGGGGGGTATTGGTCCACCTACTGGTACAATGGCTACATCTACGGCTCCGAGATCCTCCGCGGGCTCGACATCTTCGAGCTCAAGCCGAGTGGATTCATCACGCAGAACGAGATCGACGCGGCCAAGTCGGTGCACCTGGACTATTTCAATACCCAGGGGCAGGTCAAGTTCACCTGGCCGAAGTCGTACTCCCTCGCACGGGCGTATCTGGATCAGCTGGAGCGGATGAAGGGACTCGATATCGGAAAGATCGCTGTGGCCCGAGAGGAGCTGGCCCGAGCGGAGAAGGCGTCAGGCACGAAGCAGCAGGAGGCGCTGACGCGTTTGGTCTCTCGGTTGGAGGCGGACGTGGCCGGGGCAGGGGATACTGCGAAGGTGCGCATGCTGGCTCAGGCGGTAAGAGGGCTTACCGCCGCCCCTGGACTGGCGCAGCGGTAACCTGAAAGTTCCCGATCTCTCCCTCAGAGACGATCAGACTCTTAGAGCGCCGGTCCAGCGCGAGGTACTCTTCTCCCCAGGCCCGAAGAAACGCGGCCCAGGCCTCCGCGCTGTCCCAGCGGTCGATGGTGAGGAAGATGTTGGGGTGGGTCGCCGAGTGGAGCAGCTCGGTGCCCAGGAAGCCGGCCTCGCGTCGAAATAGCTGGGCCCAGTCTCCGTCCGGGCCGTAAATTGCCCGGAACTCGTCGGCCTTCTCCGCGGGAACCCGGAACTGCCAGACGCGCACGTACATGTTGCTCACACCTCGATTGGGCTACTCAACGCGGTTCCGCACTTGGCCTCCGGGTGTAATCGTACGATATCACTGAAGACCTTGCTATGGGACTCAGACACCGAGGTGCCCATGGTGGCCAATTGGATCACGCTCTCGCGATTTCCGCTCCTCCTGATCACCATCCTGATCCTGTACCATGGCTCGCCCTGGACTCGGCTGGTGGGAGTGGGATTGCTTTTCCTCGGGCTCATGCTCGACACGGTGGACGGTGTCGTGGCCCGGAAGCGGGGTGAGACCAGCTTGTTCGGCAGCGTGCTCGACATCGCAGCCGACCGCACATACGAGCTGGTCCTATGGGTCTGCTTTGCCGATCTCGGGATGATCCCGGTGGCAATTCCCCTGATCATCATCGCACGCACCACGCTCACCGATGCCTTCCGGAGCATAGGAGTGGGGCAGGGGACCACGCCCTTCGCGCAGCATCGGACCGTACTGGGCCGCTTTCTGGTGGGCTCGACCTTCATGCGCACCGGCTACGCGGTTACCAAGGTCATCACCTTCTGCGGGCTGGGGCTAACCGAGGCGTTGAGTGGCTTTCCGGGGACTACCTATGTCCGAGCGGTACCGGCAATGATGAGCGGACTCCAAGTCACCGCCTGGCTGGCGGTGGCGTTCTGTGTCTTTCGCGGGCTACCGGTGATCGTGCACTCGTTGCGCGAGTATTGGAGCATTCCCACGACCGCCGAAGCCGCAAAGAGCTTAGCTTCGCTCAACCGGTCATATCCGGTGGGTCCTCCCCCAGTGCGGTCGCCAGATCGATCTGATGCTCTTGTTCGGCCTTGAGAATCTCGCGGATGTGCTCCGCCATCGCATACTCGCCTAACGCCTCGCACTGCCGCACCCGGCTCCGGTACTGCCGGATCGTTTCGGTCTCGTTCTCCAGGTCGAAGCGGAGCAAGGCTTCTGGGCTGTCCGACATCTTGACCGGTTTGGGAGTCACGACCGGGGTGCCGCCGAGATAGTCGATCTGCTTGGCGATGATGAGGGCGTGATCCAGCTCCTGCTTGGCGTGAGTTTCGAGCTCCTTCGCGATGGACATGTAGGCCGCGCCCTTGAGCACCTGGGAGTACACGACATAGGCGATGATCGCCTGGTATTCGCGGGCCAGGTCCTCGTTGAGCAATGCGATGAGCCCTT
>DASYVW010000404.1:0-11890 GCA_035936675.1 Gemmatimonadales bacterium | reverse complement strand
GATGGAGGGGCTGATGTCGCCAGCGCCCACCGGATCGCCGACCAGGTCGAGGGCAGACTGCGGGACAGTCTCCAGCTCGATGAAGTGACGGTGCACGTCGAGCCATGCTGACCGCAGCGGAGGTTCGCCAGGCCCACCGACGTCGCCGATCGCCGTACTCCGACAAGCAGCATTACCACGAGTACATCCTTCAGCGGATCGAGGGCTACAAGAACTCGATCGGCCGGGACGAGCTGCTCCGGCTGGGCGACGAGGCGGCCTCGGAGCTGCAGGCTACCTCCGAAGGACAGTTCGTTCTCACCGAAGTGCTGATGCTTGAGTCCGTGGACCGACTCATCATGAAGCGCCTCTCCCTCCGGCCCTACCGCCGCTGGCGGCAGCAGTTCCTCCGACTCCGGGCCGCTCAGCGCACTCCCACCCACTGGGGCGTCGAGCCCAACTGCCCGCTCACCGCGCTGCTGCCCCGCATCGAGCCAGAAGACACCGCGCTGGTGATCGGCACTCACGCGGCCCCGATGACCTTTTTACTGGCCGCGCACGATGCCGCCGTCACGTTTCTCGCGGACGATCTGGGCTGTGTCGAACGGGTAGAATCGAAGATGGCGGAGGAAGCCCTTTCCAGCGTCTTCGAGAGTTTCGTGACCCAGCTCGACCACCCGCTGCCTGCGTTCATGAGCTTCCTGACCGGCTTCGACATCGTGGTGCTCGACCCGGAGGGCCTGGTCGATTTGTCCGCCCGGGACCGCGCAAAGCTCGTTCACGACCTTCAGCAGCGCAGCCGTCCCCAGGGTGTCCACGTGATCCTGCCGAGCTGTCCAGCTTTGGCACCTGACGCGCTGCGAGGCATGTACCAGGGATGGACTCAGGAGGAGGAGCTCAAGCGGCGCCGTCGCGCCGACTCGAGAAGAGCCCGGGGGCTGATCCTTTGCAAGCCGGTGTGTCCACCGGACACGGCGTGATCTCTTGGCTCCCGAGTCGGACCGACACGGGCCACCCGACAGCATCCAGTAAGGCCTTGCCTGCCTGACAGTTGGCGCGCCTCAAGAGGCGGCACGAACGGTGCTCCTCCAGGGGAAAGCACGCCTTTCCCCCTTAGTGAGGAGCGAGCCCGTGACCAGCCTTCCCCTCATCGCCCAGTCGGAGCCGCTGGGCATCGTGATCAGGAGCGGCGCGCCGAAGCCCAAACCGGTCCGGTTCTGGGCCTATCTGTGGGCCACCGATGATGACGACACCAGGGAGTTGCACTGGCATCAGCGGGTCCCCGCGGAGCACGCCGCGTAGGTCCGCACGGCCGAAACGCCCCCGAGCTCCGGTTCGGGGGTGTTTGTATTTCTATTCCCTTGCCCCACACCAATTTCCCGTCTAAACTCGAATTACTGACTTCTCCCCTGACCGGACCTCCATGCCCACGCTGACCCTCAACGGCAAATCTGTTTCTTTCCAACCCGGCGAGACAATCCTCGAAGCCGCCAGAACGGCCGGCGTCGACATCCCCACCCTGTGCTGGTATCCCAAGCTGCCCATCGTGGGCAACTGCCGGATCTGCCTCGTGTCGGTGCAGGGTCAGAACAAGCTGATCCCAGCCTGCGCAGCTCCGGCCGCCGACGGCATGGTGGTAGAGACCGAATCGCCGGCTGCGGTCGATAATCGGCGGGGCGTGCTCGACTTCCTGCTGGAGCGCTACCCCGGCGAGCACCTGGCTAATGGTGGACGGGCAGATCCGCGGAACGAATTCGAGCGTTATGTGGTGCAGTACGATGTGCCCGTTCGTACGCATCACGATCTGCCGCTTCGCACCGGTGACGAGCGCCCCGGCGATGTGATGATCCAGCACGATATGAGCACCTGCATCCTGTGTACCCGCTGCGTTCGCGCCTGCGAGGACATTCAGGAAGTCGGAGTGCTCGACGTCGGCATGCGGGGCGAGCATGCCCAGATCATCGTGGGTGGCGACGGCGATCCGGATCACGCGGGCTGCACCTGGTGTGGCGAGTGTGTCCGGGTCTGCCCCACCGGCGCCATCTTCGAGTTCATTCCCCGGCAGCTCTTCGGCTCGGAGGCGCTTCGCGCTCCGGACAAGATCGCCCGCTCGGTGTGCCCCTACTGCGCCGTGGGGTGTCAACTGGATCTGCACGTGAAGAATGACACCCTGATGCGAGTGACCTCTCCCTGGATCGAGGAGGCCACGCCAAACCAGGGCTCGACCTGCGTGAAGGGCCGCTTCGGGTACGACTTCGTCCTGCACCGGGATCGGCTCGCCGTCCCGCTCATCCGGAAGGGCTGGATGTGCCAGGATGGGCAGTGGACCTGGACCGGCGAATGGCCCAGGCGTCGCGAGGGCCCGTGGCTCACGATCGAGGAGAAGGGCAACCGCAAGAAGCCGCGGCCCCCGCTCCGTCAGGTCGGTAAGCCGCCCCTCACCGGCGTGCCCCAGCTGGGGGAAGACGACGTGCGCGATCGCGTGGCCACACCGGCAGGCTGGTACAGCGCCTTCCGCGAGGCCACGTGGGAGGAGGCCCTGAGTCTGACCGCCCAGCAAATCCTCCGCATCCGGAATGAGCATGGTCCCCGCGCGCTTGGCGCGCTCTCCTCGGCCAAGTGCACCAACGAGGACAACTACGCGTTCATGCGCATGGTTCGAGGCGCGTTCCGGACCAATAACGTGGACCACTGCACCAGGCTGTGTCACTCGACTTCGGTGGCAGCGATGAACCGCGCGCTCAACACGGCCGCGGCGTCGGGCTCGATGCGGGAGATCGAGGAGGCCACGGACGTGATCTTCATCGCCGGGGCGAACACCACCGAATCGCACCCGGTATTTGGCGCGCTCATCAAGCGAGCCGTTGCGCGCGGCGCCAAGCTCATCGTGGCCGACGTGCGCAAGGTCGAGCTCGCCGAGCTGGCCGATATCCACCTCCAGATGTATCCGGGCTCCGACGTGGCGCTGTTCAATACCATGCTGCGCCACATCATCGATGCCGGGCTCACCGATCCCGAATTCATCCGGGATCGCACCCGCGAGTTCGCCAAGGTCGAGGCTGCGGTACGGCCCTACACGCTCGAGATCGGTGAGAAGATCACCGGCATCCCTCGCGATCTGATCCGGCGCGCCGCCGAGATGTACGCGAGGGGTCCCCGGACCTCCACCTTGTGGGCGATGGGGCTGACCCAACACGCCACCGGCACCGACATCGTGGCCAGTCTCCTCAACCTGCTGCTCGCGTGCGGGATGATCGGCAAGTGGGGCGCCCAGATGATGCCGATCCGGGGACAGAACAACGTCCAGGGTGCCAGCGACGTGGGCGCGATACCGTTCGCCTACACCGACTATCGCCCCGTGGGGCAGCCGGCCAACCGAGCGGAGTACGCCCGAGCATGGGGAGTGCCCGAGGAATCGCTTTCGCTCCAGGACGGGATGATGGTCACCGAGATGACCGGGGACGACAGCCCGATCCGTGGGCTCTACATCATGGGCGAAAATCCGGTGATCTCGGATCCCAATATCGCGCACGCCGAGGATTGGGTGCGCAGTCTGGAGTTTCTCGCGGTCCAGGACCTGTTTCTGACCGAGACCGCCCGCTGGGCCGATGTCGTGCTCCCCGGATCGTCCTTCGCCGAGAAGGCGGGCACCTACGTGAACACCGAACGGCGGATCCAGCTCACCGAGGCCGCCATCGACCCGCCGGGCCTAGCTCGTCGTGATCTCGACATCCTCACGGCGCTGAGCAACCGGCTGGGCCTCCAGACGACATGGAGCGGACCCGAGGAGGTGATGCGGGAGATCGCCTCAGTCACCCCCTCCTGGCGGGGCGTCACGTACGCGGCACTCAAGGGCAGCGGCCTCCAATATCCGGTTCTCACGCCGCAATCCAAGGGAACCGCCTTTCTGTTCGCCGATGCCTTCCCGACGGCGGATGGCCGCGCGCTGTTCGTTCCGGTCGAATACGTCGCGCCCGAGGAGCTGCCGGACGATGATTATCCATTCGTGATGAACACTGGCCGCCAGATGTAACACTGGCACACCGGCACCATGAGCCGCCGCTCCACCGGGCTCGATTCGCGCGAGCCCACGCCCGTGGTCGAGATCAATCCGCTTGACGCCATCGAGATGGGGCTGGCCGACGGAGATACCGTTCGGGTCACCTCCCGGCGCGGCTCGATGCTGATCGGGACGCGGGTGTCGGAACGTCAGGCGCGGGGGCAGATCTTCATTCCGTTCCACTTCCGGGAGGCAGCCGCCAACCTCCTCACCAATCCTCGCCTCGATCCTTACGCCAAGATCGCAGAATTCAAGATCAGTGCGGTGAAGGTCGAACCGGTCCGGGAGCCGATGTTTGCGGATTAGTGGACGGAGACGACGGAGAGGGTGGGGAGGGCGGAGAGGATGAGACTACCTCACCGCCCTTTTCTTGGCATTTACCTTTCCGTCTTCTCGCCATCTCCGTCCTCTCCGTCCTCCCTTATATTCCCCGCGTCCTAACTCTGAGTCCTCATGCGCGCGTTGGTCAAAGAGACCGCCGGACCAGGCATCGTCCTGCGGGAAGTACCGGTGCCCGCCTGCGGGCCCAGCGAAGTGCTGATCCGGGTTCACCACGCGGGCGTCTGCGGCACCGACCTCCACATTTGGGAGTGGGATAGCTGGGCCAGCAAGCGCCTCAAGCCACCGGTCATCGTGGGCCATGAGTTCGCCGGGAAGATCACCCAGCTCGGGTCGGAGGCCGGCGCCGCGGGTCTGCTTGCAGTCGGCGATCTGGTCACGGCAGAGGGCCACATCGTCTGCGGCCACTGTCTTCAATGCCGTCTCGGCGCCGCGCACCTGTGCCGCCGGACCCAGATCATTGGCGTAGACCGCGACGGCGCCTTCGCCGATTACATCGTCATGCCCGCCTCGAACGTGATTGAGCTGGACGGGATCCCCACCGAGATCGGCGCCATCATGGACCCCATGGGCAACGCCGTGCACACCGTGCTCGAGGCCGAGGTGCCGGGGAGCACCGTCCTGGTGCTGGGCTGCGGTCCCATCGGGTGCTTCGCGATCGGCGTGGCGCGCGCCGCCGGTGCCTCCCTGGTGATCGCGAGTGACTTGAACCCGAAGCGGCTCGAGCTCGCCCGGGCCATGGGCGCCCAGGTCACCCTGAACCCCACGCACGACGACGTCGTAGCCCGGGTCCGGGAGCTAACCGGCGGCGACGGCGTAGACCTGGTCTGTGAGATGAGCGGCCATCCCAGCGGGCATGCCCAGGCATTTGCCGCGGCTCGAATGGGTGGACGGGTAAACCTTCTGGGCACGCCGAGCCGAACCACGGAGGTGGATTTCGCCCGGGACATCATCTTCAAGGGCCTCACGCTGTACGGGGTCACCGGCAGGAAGATGTATCAAACCTGGCACCAGATGCTCCGCTTCCTTCGGGCAGGCCAGGTGGATCCGCGCCCGGTGATCACCCATCGGTTCCCGCTGGAGCAGATCGCCGACGCGATTCAGGTGATCAAGGACGGACAGGCGGGGAAGGTGATCCTGGAGGTCGGGCCATGACCAATCCACTCGAGCGTCGCATCGAGCCCGAGCTCGAGCAATTCATTCAGGACGGCACTTATAAGCGGCTCAACTTTCTGGACAGTCCTCAGGCTGCCCGGGTCCGGATGGAAGGGAGAGGTGAGGTCATCATCCTCTCCTCCAACAACTACCTGGGGCTCTGCAACGAGCCGGCCGTCGTCCGCGCCGGCAAGGAAGCGCTGGATCGTTTCGGGGGAGGCACCGCCTCCGTGCGCTTTATCTGTGGCACCTTCACGATTCACCGGGATCTCGAGGCTGCCTGCGCCCGCCTCGTGGGAACGCCCACCTCGCTCAGCTTCGTAAGCGCGTGGAATGCGAACGAGGCCGTGCCCACCACCCTGCTCGGCGAGAACGATATCGTCATCAGCGACCAGCTGAACCACGCGTCAATCATTGACGCGGTCCGACTGGCAAAGGCCATTACGAAGTGTCAGAGTGCGGTGTATCGCCACGCCGACCTGGCCGACCTCGACGCCAAGCTCGCCGCCGCGCGGGATCGCCGGGTGAAGATGGTGATCACCGATGGCGTGTTCTCGATGGAGGGCGCGATTGCCCGGCTGCCCGACCTTCTCCAGCTCTGCCGCAAGCACGAGGCGGTCCTGGTCGTCGATGATTCCCACGGGACCGGCGTGCTGGGACAAAACGGGCGCGGCACCGCCGAGCATTTTGGGGTGGCGGGCGAGGTGGACATCATCACCTCCACCCTGGGTAAGGCACTCGGCGGCGCGGCAGGCGGGTTCGTCGCCGCGTCGGCCGCGGTGTGCGACTACCTCACGCAGCGTGCCCGCCCGCAGCTCTTCTCGAACGCGCTCCCACCCACCGTGGCCGCCAGCGCTCTCGCCAGCATCGAGTACCTCGAGGCGCATCCGGAGCGCGTGGCAACTTTGCGAGCCAACGCACAGTATTTCCGGGAGCAGCTGCTGGAGCTCGGGTTCAAGCCGTTGCCCGGTGAGACCCCGATCATACCGGTCATTCTAGGGGAAACGGCTGCGGCGATTCGGATGAGCGATCTGCTGTTGGCCGAAGGCGTCTTCGTGACTGGCTTCGGGCACCCGGTGGTCCCGCAAGGTCAGGCGCGGGTTCGTTGCCAGATATCCGCGGCCCATACCCGGGCAGACCTCGACCAGGCCCTCGCCGCGTTTCGGAGGGTTGGCCGTCAGCTACGGCTCATTTGAACCGAGTCGAGGTCTGGATTCTAGACCGTGTTTCCGCCGTTCATCTGAGTCGGCCCACTCTTTGCACTTCCCACTCTCCCGACGGGCATGGGAGGTCCAGCTTGGAAGCGGTAAGTCCTTGCCGGCCCGAATGGTAAGAGGGGCCCGCGGGCTCCGATTCCACTCCCCTCCCGCGCTTTCCAGCATGAGTTCCCGCATTTTGACGTACCGTGCGTGGTAGCGCCCGGTAAGCGCCAGGAAGGCCTGGTGCAACACCCTACGGAGGCAGTCTGATGCGCAAGGTCACCCTAAGCATCCCGGTCGCGGTGCTGGCCCTTTGCCTTGGGGCGGCCCAGCTCACGGCTCAGCAGCCGGGCAGCGGCACCTTCCAGTGGTACATCGGCGGCCAGGGCGGCGTCATCAATTTCGGGACCATCGCGGGCAGAAAGACGGTGCCCCTTGGGGGCGCACAGCTCCTGGTGATGGGACGGCGCACCGGCCTTCTGGTCTCAGTGGAAGAAGGCTTCGGGTCCAACGAGCCGGGTAGCTATACCCTGCAAAGCATCAACACCACCAACGTGGTGGTCGCGCAGCAAGACGTTGCCGCTTCCTTCACTGACATGCGCAAGTACTCGGCTATGCTGATAGCGATGCCGATCAGGGGGCCGATCACGCCGTTCTTCGGTATCGGTGTCGGCATCCTCCACACCAGCGGCAACACGCCGGACGACGACTTCACCAAGTCCATTGGAAGCTCCGGCTTCGGATCGTTTGTCGGCGGGCTCAACTTCCAGGTCAGCCGGCTCAGCGCGTTCGGTCAGTACCAGATCACCACCGCGCCACATGAGCAGGTGGTCAGCCAGAGGTCCAGCGACGGAAGCCGGGTGGTCGCGTTTGGCAATCTGTTTACCGGCCCCACACACACCTTCACCGCCGGCCTGCGGTTCGGCCTGGGCAATGCGAAGGAGCGGGCAACCAGCGGCGGCTATTGAAGCAGCGGGGAAGCCAGGTACTACACGGGCGGACGGTCATTGCGACCCTCCGCCCGTTGTTTTTCGGGAAAGCCAAGGTGATCCGGCAACAACGAACCTGAGGGGCCAGTCGGCTGCCTTGGTTATTCCGATCCTCGACGTCACCGCGATCGTGTTTTCCTCCTGCGACCTTGGCCGGTGAACCAGCACCTGGCTCTCGGCTATCCGCCTGCCATCCAGGTGGCGGCCGATGCCGAGCGCCTGGCAGAGCTTTCCCGGTCCGGAGCAGAGTTTCCGATCCGGCACCGGCCCCCGCCGCCTCCGCATGACGTCCAGGCCGTCCAGCGGTTCCAAGGCTCGAAGCAGCACCGCGCTGGCCAACCCAGTTCTCTGACAGACCAGGTTGGCACACCAGTGCATCCCATAGGACAGGTATACGTACCAGGAACCCGGCGGGCCAAAGAGTGCCTGATTGCGCGCATTACGCCGGTGCCGGTAGCCGTGCGATGCCGGATCGTCGTACCCGAGATAGGCTTCGGTCTCCACGATCCGCGCGGTCGTGAGCTCGTCCCCCACAGTCGAGACAACCACCATTCCCAACAGATCCTGCGCCACAACCTCCGTCGGGCGCCTGAAAAACGCGACGGGCAGCGTGGCTGCCCGTCTCGCTTGAGTCATTCCGCCTTTTTCCTGCTACGCGTTCGGGGTCGCTTGGCGGGGGCCGAGGCGCCGCCTTCTGGAGTCGCATCTGGATCGGCTGCGGGCACCGCCGCGGCTCGCTTCCTCGGCGGCCGCCGGGCGCGGGGACGCTTTGCTTCTGCCACCGGTTCGGGAGCGGCTTCGCTGGGGACCGGTTCGGGCGGCTCGATCTGGACCATGCCGATGAGAGGGATCTCTCCTGGCCTCAGCGGACCCCGGGAGCCGCGGCGGAACCGGACCCCGAGTCGCTGACCGTTCTCCCGGTTGCCGGATGGCGCCGTCTCGGGCGCGCCTCCTGCCTCTATCCGCGCGTCGTCCGACCCAGTCGATGGCGCAGGCTCTTCCCGCGGCACGCCGAACTGCGGCAACGGCCTGCTGGGGAGCCTCTGGGACGAGATCTCGTAGTCGTCGTCTCCCACCTTTCGCACATCGGCCACTTCAGCGTCGTTGGCCTGGCGGAGCAATCGGGGGAAACGGGCGGCATCGAGCAGCGGGTCTTCGCGCCCGTGCATGGCCACCATGCGGAGCCGGAGTGCTTCGTGTCCCACCGGAGCGCGGAACTCGGAGAGCGCCTCCGACATCAGCTGAAAGGCACGAGCGAGCGTGAGCGCTCCCGTCGTCGTGCGCTCCTCCCGAGCCGGGCCACGCTGCGGGGCACCCTCGCGCGGGCCCGTGCTCGACCGCTCTCTGGGCCCGGCACCGTCGCGCACACCGGCCCGATCGCGGCCGCCCCGGCCACGGCGGCTGCGTCCGCGACGCCCACTCTCTTCGCGACCGTCCCGGGCCTCTGCCGGCGCTCTCGACCGTGATGCGGGGGCCGGCACTGCCGGCACTGCCGACCCGGGAGACACCTCGTACTGCCCATTGTCGAGCTTCGTGATCTGGACGACGCCCTTCTGACCCGCTTCGATCACAAACTTGCTGAACCGGTTGAACCCCGCATTGCGCTCGTCGAAGTTGGGATCGATCTGCTGCATGACCTGCTTGAGCCGGTCGGAACGCATCACGTCCCCGTTGCGAGCCATCTGGGCCACGGCCTCCGCGGCCAGCTCCCAGGGATCCCGTTGGGTGGATGGCGTATCGACTTCCTTGGTGAGCCCGGCCAGGTCGTTGTACGAGTAGTACTCGTCGCAGTTCTGGATCAGCAGATCGCTCGCCGACTCCCGGATCCCTACACCGATCACGTATTTGCCATACTCCTTGAGCTTGATGACCATGGTCGAGAAGTCGCTGTCTCCCGAGAGGAGGATGAACGTCCCGATCTCCGGCCGGGTGAAGACCAGCTCGATGGCGTCGATGGCAAGACGGATATCGGTTGCGTTCTTCTTGCTCGAGCCGAAGGCCGGCGCGAAGATGAGATCGATCGAGGATTCGGAGAGTGGAACGATATACTGCGGGTAGCGCCGCCAGTCGGCGTAGGCTCGCTGGACCGCAACCTTGCCCTTGATGATGTCGCTGTTGAGGAGGGTGCGAAGCTCTTTGGTCAGGTCCTTCTGGATGCCGAGGGTGACATTGTCGAAGTCGATAAGCAGGGCGGCGTGTGGAGCATGGACTGGGGGTTGGCTGAGATGTCGGCCTGGCCGAATCAGCGGTTTGTTCACGTAGCGCTCGGTTCCGGGTCCACCGGCCCGTGTGCCCTGTTACGCCTGGCCGGACCCGGTGATCGGCAGGACGTCGAGGGGGCCCACGAGGTCGGGAACCTTATATGGGGGCGCAGGGGCGACCGCATCGAGTCGCAGCCAGCGCGGAGTCTGGCTCCGCTCCATCACCAGCGCAACGTGTGTGCGGCTGTCGAGTGTGAAGCGAGCCGTGGTCGTGCCAGTATCACCCAGGAAAGCCTCGCTGCCGGCCGGGTCGCCGACGCGCGCCATAATCCCTGCCATCCTCGGATAACAGCTAGCGACAAGAATTTATCGGGTTGGTTCAGGGGTTGGAAGGGGTCTCAGCCGGACTGCGGCTCGCCCGCGAGGGGTAGATCGAGGACGAAGTAGAAGCGGGTGCCGTAGCCCGGAGCAGTTTCGACCTGCATCACCGACCCCATGGCCTCGACCAGCTTGCGGCAAATGGACAATCCCAGGCCGGAGCCCGAGAAGGTGTACTCACCCGGTTTCTGCCGGCGGCGGAACGGCTCGAAGAGCGTCGCCATGGACTGCGGCGGGATGCCCCGGCCGGTGTCTCGCACCGAGAACTCGAGGCAACGGGCCGTCCGGGGCACCGCGGTGACCTCGACGAAGCCCTCCGCCGTGAACTTGAGCGCGTTGGTGGTGAGATTGAGCAGTACCCGGCTCAAGGCGACCGGGTGCCCGATCCTGAAGTCGGCCTCAGGCGCGGTAAGCCGCACGGTGAGGTTCTTCTCCTCCGCGATCGGCTGGACGATGTCGCGCACCGACTCCAGGATGTCACTCACGGAGAAGGGTATCGGATCCAGATCGACCAGCCGGTCGCCCCCGCGCGCCAGCTCAATCACGTCACTCGCCACCGAGCTGAGGCCGAACGCGGCGCTGTAGATCAGGCCGAGCTGGCGTTCCTGGATCGGGGTGACCTGGCCGCTGCGGCCCCGCTGCAGGGTCTCGGCGAGAAACAGGATCGAGGTAAGCGGCGAGCGGAGGTCGTGGGCAACCTCCACGACCAGCTCCAAGCCGTCGGGTGACGAGAGCCGGTCGGTGAAATGCTGGGACCAGTCGGCCTCCAGGTGCTGACCGACGACCTCGATGGCGTGCAGCACGGTCAGAAGCTGGACCGGATCGGGTGGTGGCAACCGGCGCACCCGATCCAGAAACGCAGTACGAATGAGGCCCAGGAGACGACGGGAAAGGGCATTGCGAGGAATCGAGCCGGTGTTGGCCGGCACACCGGCGGCTTCCTGGCGGATGGCGGCGGAGAGCTGGGCGAGATGCGCGATGGCCTCCTCGACCCCGGCCGCATGCTCGACAACTCGCTCCCACTCGGTCTCGGCCCAGAAAACCGATTCGCGCAACGCATCCCAGAGGGGCGGCGCAACCGAAGCCGCCGTGGCTCCCGCCGGATCCCAAGCCAGCCGGGGGGCCGGGTCCGGCACAATTCGGCGGCGCTCTCCGCTGCTCGAGGCAGAAAGAACCGACTCGGCCATCACACCATGGGTCCCGGGGTGTCGTCCCGCTGGAACTCGTGCTTGTCCATCAGCCGGTACAGGGTCGTCCGGTCGATGCTCGCGAGGCGTGCGGCCTTCGACATGTTCCCCCCTGCCCGGCTGATCAGGCGAGTCAGGTACTCCTTTTCGAACTGGACCACCACGCGATCCTTGGCGGGGTGGTAGGCCTCGTCCATGATGCCAGGCGAGGCCACGTTTTCCGCCGGCCATTCGGAGCTGTCGTCATAGACGGGAATGTCGTTCGGCTGAATTACCTGATCCGGCTCGGCCAACACCGCGACGTGCTCGATGACGTTTTGCAACTCCCGAACGTTGCCCCGCCAGGGTCTGGAACGCAAGAAGCCAATGCTCGCATCACTGAGGCGCGGCACCCGGTCGCCCA
>DASYVW010000403.1:0-8887 GCA_035936675.1 Gemmatimonadales bacterium | reverse complement strand
GTCTCAGCCCCGACGCGATTACCGCCGGCGCGAAGGCTGATCAGCGCTGCGCGAGTTGGACCGTTGAGGGCCTGAGTCAGCGCGATCAGGGCCTCGGCCCTGAGGGAATTGCGGGGCTCGTCGCCTGGCTCGGCGTCGTGCACCAACACGGCGTAACGGGCCTTCGCCAGACGACCCGCAATCGCGATCGCCTGGGTCAAACCAGGCGATGTCTGCTCCCGGGAATACCCCTGCACCGAGGCGCGCATCAGCGATAGCGCCGTGATCTCTTCGCCGGGATCGAGCGCCAACGTCAGATCGATTCCCTTCGGCGACGACTCCGAGCCCACGCCGACACCGATGAGCGTCCGGCCTCTGCGTCCTTCGGGCACGTGGGTACCGGGTGGGTCCACATACCGTGCCATGAACCGGGGGTAGCGTGGGGCTGGGTCCATGCCCCAGAAGAGGAGAACGTCGGCACGGTTCCTTACTTCCCCCAGCGTGGCCCCGGCCCTTCCACGCCGCTGCACTGCCAACAGTCCCCCGGCGGCCGTAGGCGATGTGGCAGAGTCCACGGTGGCGGCTAGCAGATCCGCCAGCGCCACGGCGTGCCGCTGAGCCTGCGACGTGAGGTCGGGGCCGATGTAGACCAGCATCCGCCCCCGTGCCTCGAGGAGCAGCTCAGCCGCCTCGGCCACGGCCTGGTCCAGCGAGGCCGGCCGGCCGGATCTCTGGATCTCCAGCGGAATCGACCCGTCGCCAAACCAGGCACGGCCAACGGGGCAGGCGGGAGTCACCTCGGTGATTCGCCCTTCGCTCACCGTGACGGAGATGTCATCACACCCGCAGCCGCAGCCCAGGCAGGTCACGTGTTCCACCCTGCTCGTGCCGGTCATGCGGCCCGCCTCGCGCGAGCCCTGACCCGCCGGTATACGACTCGTGCTTGCTGAACCAGCCGGCGGAGGCAGGTGGCCTGATCGGAGCCCCGCGCGAACACAGTGCAAATGGGGCGGCCGTACGGAATGCACTCCCCGGAATGAGGTATATCGCCGAATGACTGCCGGCCGACCCATGCCTCGGTATTGCCGAGAACCACATCCCGCCTCGCGAACACGATCGCCTTTCCCTCGATCCCCGAGCGCACCTCGAGCTCGGACGGCAACGTCCCAGAGCAGGCTTGAACGTGGAGCTCGAACATCGAGGGGCCTTGGCCCCGCTCCAGCAGCTCCATGGATGCCGAGTAGCGTGGATTTACCTCGATGGGATAGGGCACACCCTTCCGGGCGATGAAGTCGATGCCGTTCAGTCCCACAAGGCCGAACTCGCGAGTGACGTCGCCCGCCAGCGCCGCTGCGGTCTCCAGTATCTCTCCCTGGCGAGGGAATACCGGCGTGGTCCGGCTGCCGATGAGACTGCCGCAGTATCGGAAGCCCTGAGCCCCGAAGCGCGAATCACCGACGAGTTGGCGTGACAGTCCGAGTACGACTGCGTCCTGACCATTGGCGGCGAAGATGACCGAGCCCGGAATGCCCGCGATCCGCTCCTGGAGATAGCTGCCTCTGGGGACCGGGCGTGCGTGGCGCCACCGCTCGATTCTGTGGCCCCCGCCCGATCTCCGGGGCTTCAGCAGCCATGTCGCCACGCCCGACCGGGTCGCCGGCGTAGCCCGGGTTGCCGGGGTGGCGAAGCCTCGCCTTCGAAGCAAAGCCGATAGTGCAATCGGATTGCGCACCCGGGTGAGTACTGCCGGCGAATTGCCGAGGAGACGTCGCCCGCGCGCGAGTCGCTCGACCGCCTTCGGGTGATTTTCCAGGTTCGAGGTATAGGCCACCAGCCCGGCGGGGACCCGTTCCCCGACTATTGCTGCTGCGAGTGGATCGAACCGGGTGCCTGGCGCCGCGCCCAGGGTGATCACATCAGCGACAGCCCGCAGATCGAGATCCCCGAACGCGTCTACCGCTGTCACCTTGTAACCCGCGTGCGCGGCGGAGACCGCGATGGCCCGGGTGGTCACCCCGGCGATGAGTACATGTCTGGGATTCGTCTCAATCATTCAGTGGGATTCCCAGCCGCAGTCGTGCTGCCGCAGGTGAGATGAAGACGAGGTGATCCAGTACCGTCCCTTTGGCCTCTCGGACTCTGAGCCGGTCGACCAGCTCCCGCTCCCGTCCGCCGGCCAGACCATCGGCGAGCAGTGCGGCGCCCTGAGCCCCCTGCTTTGCTGTGGCGGCAAATCCGGTCAGCAGCCTCACAGCTCCGAGATCGCGCAGCTCGGCAGACAGCCACTCCAGAATCTCCGGCTCGGCTGCCTTGCGCCCGGAGAGCAGGATCTCGTCCGCGGAGGGCGCGGAGCACCGGAGCTGACGCACTGCCTTTGCGGCGCCTTCAACGTACGCCCGCAACGCCATGGACCTCTTGGCGGGGTCCCGTTCGCTCAGCGAGCTCGCCCCTCCCTGGAACAGTGCGGCTTTGGATATCGTCCCGGCCAGGAAGGCGACCTCTCCGTCCAGGGCTCCCGCGGCGCGCCATCCGATCGGACCACTGGTGCCGCCGACGCCATCCACGATCTGCCCGCGCTCGACTGCCACCCCTGCGGTAAACGCTCCCCCGAGTTCCAGAAGAATGAACGACGCCTGGGCCGGTGTGCGCTCCCGCCGGGCGCAGTGGTCGTGAATACCGAGCACGACGGCGCACAGCTTGTCTGCGGTTCCCATATCGACGCGATTCAGCTTGCGATGATCGGGGACGGTGTCCAGGTGGATGACGCCGGGCGTGTAGATCACGGGAAGGCCCGATGCGGCAAGCCGGCGGGCGAGGCTCCGGAGTCCGCCCAATCCACCGATTTCGTCGGGAGCCGCGAGAAATGCGAGCCGGAGATCGGCGTCGCTGGTCCCGGCGGCCCGTTGCAGTGGAAGCCCGTATCCCGAGGGCCCGGCGATGAGGTCAGGGATTCCCGATCCGGTGAGCAGTTCGATGAAGCTGTCGGGATTCGCCAGTGCCTCCTCGGTGGGCCAGCTTCGATCGAGATAGAGCCGGCCATCGGCGATCCCGCAAATGTCTATGCTGACCGTGCCCGGGTCGATGCCGACGACTCGGGTCATGGTTACGGCTTCTTCGCGACCAGCTCTCGAGCGATGTCGGCGATGGTCTCGGCATCGAGCACCAGGTCATTTCGCTCGAAGAGCTGGACGATACACGCCTTGTGCAGCTTGGTCTTGAAATTCCCCACCCCGAAAGCGCCGAACACGACCACCCCGTTCTTCTTCACGCCCGCGTCGTTGACGTGGATGCCTTCGATGCCGAGGGGCGGCACGGCGTTCAGGTCAACCGCAATCTTGAGAGTCTTCACTCCGGTCCAGGCGGGCTTGGGCACCATCTGCACGCCGGCAGGGCCGGAGTTGAGCAGGACCTCTATCCCTTGGCACAGCTCGGGTAGCCGGGATGGATCGTTGAGCGTGACGGCTTCCACGTGAACGTCGAAACGGGCGCTGATGAATTGCCGCGCCTTATCGCCTTGCTCCGGCTTGCGAGACGTGATGGTGACGTGCGCGCCCTCCTTGGCGAGGAGCCCCGCCGCTCGCTGCCCGACCGGTCCGGTTCCCGCGAGAATCAGTACCTTCTTCCCTTTCATGTCCCCGAGCGTTTGCTCGATCTTCACCACCGCAGCAACCGCCGTGGTGTTGGAGCCGTTCGAGTCCAGCATGATGGAGACGGAGAGCGGCGGGAAGAGAGCGTCCTGTGCCATCGCCAGGAGTTGCTCGCCCGCGGTCATGTTGTTCCCGCCGATCCAGACCGCGGTGTTGTGCAGATCCTTCGGACCCCGGGTAAAAATGCAGCCGTGAATCAGATCGCGAACGTCGCCTTCGGTTACCCCTCCGTAACTCATCACGACATCCGCGGCGGCATCGTAGGCCACGACCTGGTCGAACACGCTCGGCAGCCTCGAGCTGTCGAGTTGAAGCAAAAGCTTGCGCATCGGCGGAGCCATTTCCCGTAACGTGATCTGTAAAAGACGAGGGGCGCCCCAACCACGGGCCGCCCCTCGTCAACTCTCGGAAAAGCGGGACTGTACGATCAGCCCTCGGCACCGCTCGCGAACGGATGGCGCGCGGCCTTGTACTTCTGGAGCACCTCGTCGATCGTGGGCTTGCCCTGCAGCGCCCGCTGGATCGACTCCTTGGTTGCCTGATAGTTATAGTCGAAAATCTTCTTGTCGTTCTCGGCCTCCCAGTGGATGAACACGCCGACCAGGATACAGAGGTCGTTCGCTTTGCTCTTGTCGATCACACCCGACGCGACACTGTCCACCACCGCCCGGGCGACCGCCGCCTGGGCCGGGCCGAACATCTGCACCGCCTGCTTGGCCTCCTTGATCGTGACCTTATTGAAAAGCACGGTGTCCGGCTTGGCAGGCAGGTTCGGCGTGACGATTGCAAGAAGGTGGTTGAAGCCGTCAGTATTGGTTGAGAGCGCATTCACGAAGGCTGCACCCACTGGACCACTCTTGGAGCCGATGATCAGATCGATGTGAGCAACCTCGTTGCCGTCGCCGACCAGCGACTCACCGATGAAGAATTCCCCTGCCATAGCTGCCTCCATGTCCATTTTGTTAAAGAAGGAGAGAATCTGCCGCCACATGGTTAGCTCGACGTTGGCGAAGGGTGAGCTCGGATCAGGAGCAGCGTGAACCCAGGGACAGGCGGCCACGCGGTCCCGCTAGGCGGGTAGCTCGACGCGCTTAAGTGCTTTGCCCCACGTAGAGGACCCTAGTATGGAACCCGTATGAATGGGTGTCAAGTCGAGTCAACAGCAGCGTTGCGACGCCGTTTGCGCCTGATCCGCAGCGCCTTGGCCGCTCTTCTTGATCACGAAAGGGTTCGGTAGTTATTCGGGGAAGCATATTCTTACGATTTCTCCGCAAGGTGAAAAGCCGGCGGACGCAAAAGGCGGTAGGTTACCTACCGCCTTTCCGCCGTTCCGCCTTCCTTTACATATGCACCCTTCCCGCGACCACCACCTTCCCCCTGATCCCGACGCCTACCGCCACGCTCCGCACCCCAAGGGGCGCATCATCGTCATCGCTCCCACGCGTGCTGCCTGCGAGACCATCGAGTTGGCGCTCGGCATTCACGTGGATACGCTGCTCGAGCGCGAACATGGCGCCGAGCTGCGCGAGTGGGCGGCGGCAGGCAAAGGGTTCGGCATTGTAGCGGGAACCGGCACGGGCAAAACCCTGGGTATCCGTCCGATAGCGGAGTCGATCCTGCGGGAGCCACTGTCGGTTGGGGTGGTCAATCGCGAGCGCGAGGCAACACCGGAGACACCGAGCTGGAACGTGGTCATCGTGACCACAGGGATCGCCCGGCGATGGTTTCAGGACGATTTAATCACCGGCCGTGACACCATCATCGTGGACGAGATCCATCAGACGTCGGCGGAACTGGAGCTGTGTCTCGCCTTGGGCAAGCGGGCCGGTAGCCGCTTTATCTGGCTGAGCGCTACGGTCGATCCCACCTTCTACCATCAATACCTGAACAGCTCCGAGGTGCTGGTCACCCAGGCCTTCGACCCCAAACTCAAGGCCAAGGTCGAGGTTCTGTCCCAGCAGCCCGAGGAATTCCTCAACGAGCGCTACATCCGCAAGCTGATGAAGGAGAAGCGTGGGGTGGCGGTGTTCGTGCCGACCCGAGCGGAGGTCGAGAAGCTGGCGGTCACCCTGGGCGAGCAGTGGCCCCGTCTGACCACGGCTTTCTATCATGGCGGAGAGCCGATCCGGGTCATTCGTCCCTTCCTCGAAGGCGAAGTCGAGCGCCCGTTCCTGCTCGCGATGACCGCAGCCGGCCAGTCGGCGCTCAACGTCCGCGGTCTCGACACCGTGGTCATCTACGATGCCCGCTATGGCAACGTGGTGGAACGGGGCCGGAACGTGCTCCATCGGCTGTATCTCGGAGCCAACGAGATCCTGCAAATGGCGGGTCGGGTGCACGGCCGGGTGCCGAACGGCGAAGTATCCATCCTGAGCGATCGGGACCTGAACTTCACCACGCTCAGGCCGACGCCGCCGGAGTTTCAGCTCGCCGGAGATGCCGAACGAGTGGCGATCACCTGTGCCGCACTTGGGGTGGATGCGCGGGACCTCGACCTGCCGGTTCCGCTCGACCGCACGGCCTATGGCCGCGTCGTGGAGCTCCTCACCAGCCGTGGATTGGTAGAGAACGGCCGGCTGACCAGCTACGGGCGCGAGGTCGAGGCACTGCCGGTGGACCGCGCCTGGGGCGAGCTGCTGGTCCACGCCGACGAGGCGCTCATCCCCATGGCGGCGGTCTGCTCCAACATCGATTCGCTGCACCGGATGACGCGGGAAAAGCGAGACCTTCACGGTGTGATCGCGAATGGCAGTGATCACCTCACGGCGTACAACCTGTTTGCCGAAGCGGTGAACCAGCATGGCTACGTGGGCCAGGTCTATGGGCTCCCGCGCCATCTGTTCGAAGAGGAGCTCGAGGAGTGGGCTGAACGCCGTGGCGTTCTGATGAAAGCCATCGAAGACACCGCCCTCGGGTTGGCGTCGGTGTATCGCTCGCTGGAGCTGCCGCTGCCGAAGCAACTTCCCTACGCTTCCAAGGACATCCGGGGTCGCTGGGCTGACCTGGTCGCCCGGATCATGCCGTTCGACCTGGTGATCGACGGGCACACGGCCGATGGCCACGAGGCCCGGGTTTCGAAGACCTCGGTGGCGGGAAGCTGGGGCGCAGTCGCGGGAAACCTGCGTTTCTTTGCCGATCGGTTCGGGACGGCTCGTGCCGGGATCGAGGGCACCACAATCTCTTATGACCTCGTTCGCCGCTACGCGACGCTGGGGCCGCCCAAGGTCGTCCTCGGCGCCCCGCGTAAGCATCAGCGGCTCATGATCGAGCGGCGGCTCAGCTACTTCGGCTTCGACCTGGATACCGAGTTTGAGCCGATCGAAGGCAAGATCCCACTCGAGCTGCAACCGGCCGCGCGAGACGTGCTTACCCAGGCACTGATGGAAGGTGAGACCACCCATCCGGATCAGCATCGCCTGCGGCGGGTGATCGGGGAGCTCGACGAGCTTTGGCGGCGATCCGGGGGAACCCTGAGCTCGCTGTCCCCCGGGGAGATCAGGATCCGAATCCGCGAGCAGTTGGAGAGGGTCGCTAGCTGGGAGGAATTCCTGCGGACCCGGATTGTTCTCGAGCCGTCAGAGCTCGTGGACGGGGAGACCCGGAAGAACCTCGAGGCCCTTCCCGGGCGCTTGCACATCCGGGGCGATGCAGTGCCACTGGACTATGAGGTCGAAGGCAACCTCGGGGTGGCGCGCGTGCGACTGCGGGAAGGTCAAGCCAAACGGCTCCGGCCGGAGGAGCTTCCCCGGCTCGACCGTCCTCTCCGATTTGCGGTGCAGCGGGGGCACCATCCCCCCATCCTGGCCGACAGCATTCCTGTCTTGCAGACGCTGCTCCAACGCGCACCCAGGGAGTCGGCCGAAGGCCACGACGGGGGCCGAGTCGGGGGCCGAAGGGGAAAGCGCCGCCACGGAAAGACGAACCGGGGGAGCGGCCGGCCGCACGGCCGATCGCGACGCTAGCTCCGCAACGCTCCATTGTGCACCCTGATCGCGGGTGCACGTCTTGAATACAGAACGGCGTTGTTCACCGGGCCGGAAACCCCTGGGCCTACCACCGCGTATCTTCCACATATGCCAAATACCCTGCCTCTCCATTCGATGCCGGCCGTCTTCTCGCCATTGGCCAAGGCCCTCCTTGACGGCTTCAGTGAGGGGGTCGTGGTGTTCGATGTGGACGGGCGTCTGTTATACGCCAATCACCCGGCCAAGGAGGCACTGGCCGGGATGGATTTATCGGAAGGGGCGCCGGACCTGCAACCCCGGCTGGCGGCACTGGGCGGCCGGCTGAGCCCTCTTCGGGTCGCGGGTCTTGAGTTGGGCGAAGCCATGTTTATTCCGGGTATTGCCGGACCCACCACGTTGGCGGCCAGGGAGAAAGAGGCTATCGTCAAGACGCTGGATTCGAACAATTGGAAGCTCGCTGAGACCGCTCGGTCGCTCGGTATCAGCCGGACCACCCTCTGGCGCCGGCTGAAGGCGTACGGGCTCCATCGCGACGGCCGGAGCAAATGGGCGCAAACCTCATAATCGCCAGTGTAACCGTCCTTCTTCAGTCCCCCCCAGCTGATACCACCACCAAGCCCAGCCCCACTCTCCAGCACAGCGACACGGTCATCGCCAAGCCTACCCCCGGCCTGGCCTACGAGCGCCTCTCGGATCTTCTCCAGTACAATCGGGTTCAGGGACTGTCGCTCGGGCTCGGGTATCGCCTGCCGGTGCCCGGACTCGGTCTTACCGCCATCTACGGAACCGTCAGGTACGGGTTCAGCGATGAAAGGGTCACCGGACGGCTCAGTCTGGTGCGTGACTCGCGGGAGGCTCGGCTGGCGATCAGTGGCTATCACGACGTCGCCGACCTGGACCCGTTCTCACCGGGCCGGAGCTTCACCAATACCTTTAACAGCCTTGTTGCCGGTCACGATAACGGTGATTACGCCCTCTCGGACGGCGGCGCAGGGACGGTCGAAGTATCGATCGCGCGGGCACTGGATCTCAATCTGACTGCACGCGTCGAGCACCAGTACAGCACAGCGCGGGCAGCCCACTCGGCGATCAACGACTTCTTCGGCGGCAGCGGCCTGTTCCCCCCCAACCCCTCAATAAAGGAAGGGGTGTTCGGCGGGGTTGTGGCCCGGCTCAAGGGAGTTCGCCGCGCGCGGTGGAACCTCGCTCTGGACGTGCTGGGTGGCGCGGGTCAGACTACTGCTCGCCTCTACGGGGACGCCCGCCGCAGTTTCGGCTGGCGTCAGCAGATCACGG
>DASYVW010000402.1:0-2231 GCA_035936675.1 Gemmatimonadales bacterium | reverse complement strand
GCGGGGGGGATGATGAGTCCCGAGGCCAGGTCGGGATCGTCGTAGAGGCGGGGACGGGTAGGAAACTGCCCGACCACGCGGGCACGCTCCCGCATCTGTTCCGGCTGGGTGAGATAGTCGATCACCGCCCAGGCAGCCTCGGGGTGCTCGGTGCGCCGGTTGATGGCCAATTGCGCCCCGCCGATGGCCGCAGTATGTGACCCTCCCGGGCCGGCCGGCATCGGCGCCACCGAGAATTTGCCGGCTACATGCGACTTGGAGCTGTCCTGCATCAAGGGAACCGGGTAGGGCCAGTTCCGCATGTACGCGGATTCGCCATTCTGGAATGCGAACCTGGTCTCCTCCTCGTGCCAGGTGAGGACGGCGGAGGGAACGATGCCGTCCTGGTAGATCTCGTCGAGCATCTCGGTCAGCGCCCGGCGACCCGCATCGGAGCTGACCACTACCCGGCCCCCATCCAATATCCGACCACCGTAGGCACCAAGATACTCCAGGAAGGTGGTTATCAATCCCTCGTAGCGAGCGCCCTGCCAGACTAAGCCGTAGCGGATCCCCGGCGCGCGTTTGGCCCGGCGCGCGTCCCGAACCAGATCGTCGAAGGTGGCCGGGGGGCCGGTCATCAGATCGGTGCGCCAGTACAGCATTCCCACGTCGATGAACCAGGGGAGCGCATACAGGCTGTCCTGCCACCGATTGGCGGCGATGGTCGAGGGGAAGAAGTCGGCAGTATCCGGGCGAAATTGGTCCAGCGGTAGAATCCATCCAGCGGCAGCGAACTCCGGAGTCCAGATCACATCCAGCTGGAGAATGTCCGGATCGCTTGCCCCCGCATTGAGCCATTGCACATAGAGTTGGTGCTTCTGGTCGGCGGCGTCAGGCGTCACCCGCTGGACGACCTTGATGCCGGGGTTCTCCGCCATGAACCGCGCGAGCTGCCGGACCAGCACCTGGCCCTCGGCCCCCAGCGCACTGATCGGGAACGTGATGACGGCCGGCCCGGTGTTGGATGCGCCGCTGCAGGCGCCCGCCGCCAGGAGGATGGCGAGTGAGAGGCGCCTCCATCGATCACCCAACTGCGGACCTCCGGGACGGGGGCTCATGCGCTGAGAGAAGGTGAATCACCCGTGGTATACTGCTCTGGGAAAGCACACTGCGCCAGCCATCCATTGCCGGATGGCCCTATGGAATCTGGAGCACATGGGGCCGTTTGCTGGAGGCCGACCGATGCTGCGGTAGGCTTAGACGGGGGCTATCAGTGGGGTGGGGAGCTTGAGGACGGTGCACAGCACCGCGTACAGGGTGTCTGGGCCGATCGGCTTGAGCAGGAACTCGATCGCTCCGAGCGCCTTGACCACTTCCGAGGTTGCCGGCGCGACACTGCCGCTCAGCACGATGACTGGGATGTGAGAGGTCCTGGCTGACTGCTTCAGCTTCTTGAGTGCCTCGATCCCGGTGCCTCCCGGCATCTGCACATCGAGGACGATCACGTCAGGCGGCGACCGCAGGGCGCTCATGAGTGCCTGCATTGCATCGTGGGTTACGACTGTCTCCACGCCCTTTGCCCGGAGTCCACTCGAGAGCAGATGAGTCAGGACCTTATCGTCATCGGCGAGGAGAACCTTCATCGCGCACTCTGCTTGGTAACGGTGTCGAGGTCACCAGCGAACGCTGCCATCGCCTGCTGCAGGTCGGCCAACGCGGCGGGCGCCCCCGTCAAGTCACCGGCCTTACCCATCAGCTCCAGCTTCAGTGCGGCTTCCACTGCCCGCTTTGCTCCGAAGTTGGCCACCGATCCCCGAAGGGCATGGGCAGCCTCGAGCAGTGCCGCGGCGTCGCGCCCCTCCACCCCTGCTTGGATGGCGGATAACCGCGAGGGGCAGTCATCCAGAAAGATCCTGGCCAACTCTCCCAAGAGCTGGCGGTCGCCACCGAAGTGTTCGAGCAGCGCCTTCCCGTCAAACACTGGTGCGGCTATCGGTGACCGATCGGCCAGCACGAGGGCCTCGATCTGATCATATAGTGCCTTCGGCGACAGCGGCTTCGCCATGTACCCGTCCATGCCGGCTGCCAGGCAGGCTTCATGGTCGCCTTCCACGGCTCCAGCGGTCATCGCGATGATCGGAGGGCGGCGGTGGCCGTTCCTGCTTGCCCGGATGGCCGCTGTGGCCTCGAAGCCACCTATCTCAGGCATCTGAACGTCCATGAGAATCAAGTCGAACGACTCCCGCTCG
>DASYVW010000401.1:0-2224 GCA_035936675.1 Gemmatimonadales bacterium | reverse complement strand
CCGTGGTCGGAGAAGTTGGCCTCGCCGATGACGTGCAGCCCGGGAATGGTGCTCATCAGGTTGTAGTCGACCCAGAGCCCGCCCATGGTATAGTGGACCGCTGGGTAGATCCGCATCGGTGCCTGGTACGGATTCTCGTCGGTGATCCGCTGATACATCTCGAACAGGTTGCCATACCGCTCGCGGATGGTCTGCATCCCCAGGCGGGAAATAGCGTCGGCAAAATCGAGGTACACGCCGAGACCGCTCTCACCCACGCCGCGCCCCTCGTCACACACCTCCTTGGCGGCACGGGAGGCGATATCCCGCGGCGCGAGGTTGCCGAAGCTCGGGTACTTTCGCTCCAGGTAGTAGTCGCGCTCGCTGTCGGCGATCTGGCTCGGCGGCCGGCGATCGCCGGCCTTCTTGGGGACCCAGACCCGGCCGTCGTTCCGAAGCGACTCGCTCATCAGGGTGAGCTTGGACTGGTAGTCTCCCCCCACCGGGATGCAGGTGGGGTGGATCTGGGTGAAGCACGGATTGGCAAACGCGGCTCCCCGCTTGTGCGCTCGCCAGATGGCCGTGGCGTTCGAGCCTTTAGCATTGGTGGACAGGTAGAACACATTGCCGTATCCGCCCGTGCCCAGCACGACAGCGTCGCCCATGTGCGAAGAGACCTTCCCCGTCACCATGTCCCGGGTGACGATGCCGCGGGCCTGCCCGTCGATCACGATCAGGTCGAGCATCTCGGTGCGGGGGTACATGGTGACCCCGCCCCGGGCAATCTCCTTCTCCATCTGCTGATATGCGCCCAGCAGAAGCTGCTGCCCCGTCTGGCCCCGAGCGTAGAACGTACGGGAGACCTGCGCCCCGCCGAACGAGCGATTGGCCAGGAGGCCTCCGTATTCCCGCGCGAACGGTACCCCCTGGGCCACGCACTGGTCGATGATCTCGACGCTGATCTGAGCCAGGCGGTAGACGTTGGCCTCGCGGGACCGGAAGTCGCCGCCCTTCACCGTGTCGTAGAACAGGCGGTAGATACTGTCGCCATCGTTCCGGTAATTCTTGGCCGCGTTGATCCCCCCCTGGGCCGCAATGCTGTGGGCACGCCGGGGAGAGTCCTGGAAGCAGAAGCACTTCACGTTGTAGCCCAGCTCGCTCAGGGAGGCAGCCGCTGAAGCGCCGCCGAGGCCGCTGCCCACCATCAGGATGGTGTATTTCCGCTTGTTGGCGGGATTCACCAGCTTCATCTCGAAGCGATGCTTGTCCCATTTGAGCTCGATCGGTCCAGCCGGCACCTTGGACTCCAGCTGGTTCATCGCACCACCCCGGCGTAGACCGCGATCGGGATCACGGAGAATCCGAGCCAGACCAGTACCGCGAGTACCAGCGCGAGGGTGCGGCGGAGCGGACCGGGTGAGGGTGGGCTCACGCCGAGGCTGCGGCCGCTGCTCCACAGCCCGTGATAGAGGTGGAGGCCGACCGCTCCCATCGCGAGGAGGTAGAGAACCACCACTGGCAGGCTCCGGAATCCGGCGGCCACGTTGTGGTAGGGATTGCCCTCGACGAAATCCGGATGGGCCGTCCCGATGGTGAAGTGGAGGATGTGGTAGACCAGAAACAGCAGAATCAGGGCACCGCCCCATCGAATGGTGCGCGAAGCCCAGGTGGACACCTGGGGCTCGCGTCCGCCGGCATACCCGGTGGGACGTGCCTCCTTCCGGCGGTCCCCGAGCTGTATGGCGGCGATGACGTGGAGGACCAGCGCTGCGATCAGCACCAGGCGAGCTCCCCACAGGGCCCCGCCGGTACCGTGTAGGAAGGCGCTGTACGCATTGATCTTGCCCGGACCCTGGAACACGAGGAGGTTGGCGAGTACGTGGGTGACGAGGTAGGCCACCCAGATGAGTCCGGTAGCCGCCATCACGATCTTCTTCCCGACCGACGAATCCCACAACAGCCGCAACCGGCTCATGCGTTCACACGCCCACCAGGGCCTGGGTGGCGCGGACCGCTTCGGCCGACTTGTGCAGTTCCTCCTGTTCGGCCGTGGTCAGCGTTACCTCGATGATCCGCTCGAGTCCCGACCGGCCCAGCTTGCACGGCACCCCACAGAACACATCCCGCAGCCCGAACTCGCCTTGGAGCCAGGCCGAACAGGGGAGAATGCGCTTCTTGTCCAGGGCAATCGCCTCGATCATCTGCACGGCGGCGGCGCTCGGCGCATAGTAGGCGGATCCGGTCT
>DASYVW010000400.1:0-1684 GCA_035936675.1 Gemmatimonadales bacterium | reverse complement strand
TCTCCGGGTCGAAACCGGCGAAGGCGAGGCGGAAGGCCTCCCGCTTTTTCAAGACGGTGAGCCAGGAGAGGCCGGCCTGGTTGATCTCCAGCATCAGCCGCTCGAACAGCGCGGCATCGTCCTCCAGTGGGAAGCCGTACTCCTTGTTGTGGTAAGGTCCATGCCACTCATGTGTAGGCGCGATGTCGCAGTACGTCTCGGCCATTTCAGCTCCTGCGAAAAACTTCACCACGAAGGCACGAAGAACACGAAGGACACGAAGACAACCAAAAAAGAAACGCCAAGAGAGTTAATGTTGTAAACATTAATGTGGCTTTTCTTCGTGACCTTTGTGACCTTCGTGCCTTCGTGTTGAAGTAGTAGAGGAGCTTATGCGTGCTGTGATCTATGAGGGAGCGGGAGGTCCCGAAGTCATCACTATCGGCGAGGTGCCGAAGCCCGAAGTGGGGAAGGATCACATCAGGGTGAAGGTGCACGCTGCGGGGTTGAACCGGGCCGATCTGATCCAGCGGCGGGGACAGTACCCTGCGCCGCACGGCTGGCCGGCCAACATTCCGGGACTCGAGTATGCCGGCGAAGTCGAGGCGGTGCGTCCCGGCGTGACCCGCTGGAAAGTGGGCGACCGGGTCATGGGGCTGGTGGGTGGCGGCGGCCAGGCAGAGTACGTGGTGGTGCACCAGGACGAGGCTCTTCCGATCCCGGCTGATCTGTCGTACGCCGAGGCGGCGGCGATCCCCGAGGCGTTCCTGACTGCGTACGATGCGCTGGTGACTCGAGGCCGGCTCCAGCCCGGCGAGCGGGTGCTGATCCATGCCGCCGGGAGCGGGCTCGGCACCGCGGCGGCCCAGATCGCCAAGCATCTCGGCGCCACCGTGCTCGGCACCTCCCGCAGTGGGGACAAGCTCGCACGGGCGCTGGTGTACGGCCTCGACATCGGGATCGACACGACCCAGACACCCTTTCGCGATGCGGTGGGCGAGCCAGTGCATGTGGTGCTCGATGTACTCGGCGGCCCCGCCTTTGCCGACAACCTGGCGGTGCTTGCTCCCCGGGGTCGTCTGATCCTGCTCGGCCATCTTGCGGGCAGCGGGACCGATGCCGACCTGACGCCGATCCTCCGGAAGCGACTCGAGGTCATCGGTACGGTCATGCGAACCCGTGGGCTGGAGGAACGAATCCCGCTGGTCCGCGAGTTCGGTCAACGGATGCTGCCGCTCTTCGAGTCGCGGCCGGGGCAGGGGGCCCACCTCCGGCCGGTGTTGGAACGGACCTATCCGATGACTCAACTGGCCGACGCGCACCGGGTCCTCGAAGGCAACGCCACTTTCGGGAAGATCGTAGTTGTCTGGTGAAGCGTGAGCGGTGAGCGGTGAGCAGTGAGCGGGCCACCTCGCAGCGCTCCCGCGCCATATCGAGCTCGGATTCCGTCCATGGCGTGTTGCAGAGCGATCGGTCCGTCTGACCGCCTGTCCGCCTGTCCGCCCGTCCACAAATCCAGCTGCGCCTCCGTCTCCATCAGCCGATCGAGCGTGAGCGATACCGACCGGACAGCCAGGCGCTTGGTGTTGGCCAGCGAAAAGGCCCGGCGCGCGGCGTCCCACAGCTCCGCATCGAGCACGGCCGCGCGGAGCGGGACGGTGCGGGCGACGCTGGTGTAGTCGGCGTAGGTGGCCTCCAGCCGGAG
>DASYVW010000399.1:0-4760 GCA_035936675.1 Gemmatimonadales bacterium | reverse complement strand
AGGGGGTGAGCCGCATCGACATGCCGCAAAGCGAGCGCCGGACCCTCCTGGAACAGACGCTCGCGGGCATCGACCCTCCGGTCTACCTCACCCCTATGACCCGCGACCGCGATACCGCAACCCGCTGGCTCGACCAATTCGAGGGCGCCGGCCTGGACGGGGTGGTCGCCAAGCCGGCCGACAGTTCCTACCAACCCGGTAAGCGCGCGATGATCAAGGTGAAGCACGCGCGCACCGCCGAATGCGTTGTTGCGGGGTTCCGCTGGCACAAGACCGGAAAGGACGCCGTAGGCTCGCTGCTCCTGGGTCTCTACGACGGTCGCGAGGCGTTGCAGCACGTCGGGGTCACTTCCTCGTTCACGATGGCCATGCGCCGGCAGCTTGCAGTCGAGCTCGCCCCGCTGCGGGAGAACGCGCTCGAGAAACATCCCTGGAAGGATTGGGCCCAGGCGGAGGCGCACCAGGTTGACCGCATGCCGGGCGCGCAGAGCCGCTGGAGCGCGGGTAAGGATCTCTCCTGGGAGCCGCTCCGCATCGAGCGCGTGGTCGAGGTCAAATACGACCATCTGCAGGGCAACCGCTTCCGGCACGCCGCCACGTTCCTGCGCTGGCGGCCGGACAAGCAGCCGCGCGACTGCCGCTACGACCAGCTCGAGGTCACCCCCGCTTACGAGCTGGATCAGGTCTTCTCGTCCGGGTCCAGCGGCTCCTGAACCGGCCGTAGCTCTGCCGGCACGTGCTGCAGGTTCACCCGGATCCTGGTCCAGGTGCTGGAGCGCCCCCGCATCGCGTCAACCAGCACGTCCTCAGGCTCGAGGTGCGCTGCCACTTCGGGGTGCCGTCTCTTCCAGCGTTCCAATCCGGCAAGCGCATCCTCCTTCCGCTGAGCGCGACCGATCTCGATCAGCGGATGCTTCGAGGTGCGGCGTTTGGACGGTTGCACCCGCGCCGGCTCACCCCGCTGCTTTTGATAGTGGGGCGGCCAAGGAGCATCACCCACCCCCTCGCGCTCGTGTCGCGCTGAGAGTTCGAGCAGCCGATCGAGCGACCCAGCATGCAGGTCTATGTCTCGATGCCGGTCGCCGATGCTGGCGAACCGAGCGGGCATGGTCGCGAGCGTGAAGTCGGCTGGCTCTGCGGTTTGCACTTCGTCCCAGCTGAGGGGCGCCGATACCGGTGCCTCTGCCTTGGCCCGAACCGAATAGGCCGAGGCTACAGTCCGGTCCTTGGCATTCTGGTTGTAGTCGACGAATACGCCGTGGCGTTCCTCTTTCCACCACTTGCTCGTCGCGATGGCGGGCGCACGCCGTTCGACTTCCCGCGCCAGCGCCAGCGCGGCGCGACGCACCTCGTCGAAGCTCCACCGCCGCTCGATCCGAACATTGACATGCATGCCGCGCGAGCCCGAGGTCTTGGGCCAGCCGATGAGCCCATAATCCTTCAGCACCGATTCGACGACGTGCGCGACTTCCCGCACCTGGTCCCACTTCACACCTGGTACCGGATCGAGGTCTACCCGCAGCTCGTCAGGATGCTCGAGGTCGTCGGCCCGCACCGGATGGGGGTGCAGCTCGAGGCAGGCCAAGTTTGCCAGCCAGGCGAGCGTCGCCGCGTCACGCGGCACAACCTCGTCGGCGCTGCGCCCCGAGGGGAAGCGAAGTGACACTACCTCGATCCACGGCGGTCGCGATGCTGGAGCGCGCTTCTGATAAAAGAATTCGCCGCCGATGCCATTGGGGTAGCGCACCAGCATATTGGGCCTTCCGCCGGCTCCGCGCAGGGCCCCGTCCGCAACAGCGAGATAGTAGCGGACCAGGTCGAGTTTGGTGTATCCCGGCTCGGGGAACAGCACCTTGGAGGGATTCGAGATCGCGAGCTCACGACCGCCTACGACGAGGAGCTCGGGTTCGCCCCGGGTCGGTCTTGGTGATTTGTCGCTCATCTGGGTGCACTTGCGGCAGCACGCTCAAGGAGTAGCGCGCGCTCTCGTTCGTTGCGGGTGAGCGATGCGGCGCGCTCGAACTCCACCCTGGCCTCGTCCAGTCGGCCCAGCTTGCTGAGGAGGTCGCCGCGGACGCTCGGCAGCAGGTGGTAGTTCTTGAGTGAGGGCTCGGAGGTCAGCGCATCGACGAGCTCGATACCGACTGCCGGACCAAGCGCCATCGCCATCGCCACCGCGCGGTTCAGCTCCACGACAGGTGATGGCACCAGCTGGACGAGGTCTCCATAGAGCGCCGCAATGCGAGCCCAGTCCGTCTCTGATCCAGTGTGCGCTCGCGCGTGACAGGCAGCGATCGCGGCCTGGAGCGCGTAGGGACCATTCAGGCCGCCGAGCTCTCCGGCGCGCTCGAGCGCCGCGAGACCACGGCGAATCAGCAGCTGATCCCAGCGCCCACGGTCTTGCTCGAGCAACAGGATGGGCTCTCCCGACGGGCCGACCCGCGCCCGTGAGCGCGACGCCTGGATCTCCATCAGCGCGACCAGGCCATGGACCTCCGGCTCCTCCGGCACGAGCTCGGCCAGTATGCGGCCGAGGCGGAGTGCTTCCTCGCAGAGCTGGGGGCGCATCCAGTCATCGCCGGCAGTCGCCGAGTAGCCCTCGTTGAATACGAGGTAGAGGACCTCGAGCACCGACGACAGTCGGGCGACGAGCTCGTCCCCGCGGGGCACCTCGAAGGGCACGTGGGCCTCGGCCAGGGTCCGCTTGCCCCGGACGATACGCTGCGCGATGGTCGGTTCGGGGACCAGAAAGGCCCGCGCGATCTCCTCGGTGGTGAGACCGCCGAGCAGGCGAAGCGTGAGCGCGACCCGCGCCTCGCTGGACAGAACCGGATGACAGGAGATGAATACCAGGCGCAGGAGGTCGTCGCCGACCTGGTCGTCGATCGCGGCATCGAGATCCGGCGCGGCCATTTCCTGCCTGGCCTCGAGCTCGTGACCGACCTCCACATGCTTCCGCTCGAGCATCTTGTCCCGGCGCAGCAGATCGAAGGCCCGATGCTTTGCAGTGGCCATGAGCCAGGCACCCGGCTTGTCCGGTATGCCCGACTCCGGCCACTGCTCGAGCGCGGCGACGAGCGCATCCTGTGCCAGATCCTCGGCGAGGCCCACGTCCCGCACGATCCGGGTGAGACCAGCGATCAGCCTGGCCGACTCGATCCTCCAGACCGCGTCGATGGTGCGATGGGTTTCGGTAGCCGTCACGGCTACCAATCAGACCATCTTCCTCCGCCGGTGCAACCCTGCCCCGCCGCGACTAGCGCGTCGCGAAGTCCCCGTCCGGCCCCTCCATGATCTGGCGAAGCTCGCTCTCACCGTCGCCAGCCACCTTGTGGAAGCGCTTGGCCGCCTCGATCGCCTCTTCCTTCGACTTCGCCTGGAGGATGGCGAAGCCGGCGATCAGCTCCTTCGACTCGGTGAAGGGCCCGTCGATCACGGTGATCTTTCCTCCAGAGGATCGGACGCGCGCGCCCCCCCTCGAAACCGGTAGGAGCCCCCCGGTCGCGAGCAGCGTGCCGGCCTTCATGCTCTCTTCGACCAGCTTCCCCATCTCTTCCATGTACTCCTTGCTGGGGGGCAGCCTGGCTGTCTTCGGGTCGGGTGTCCAAATCGATAGGAACTTCATCTATCGGGCCGTAGCGAGTCCACTTGCTTTCTCCTGGACCGAAGGGTTCGCAGCCTCCTCACAATTGATCATCCACGGGATACCGAATCGATCGACCAGCATGCCGAATCGGGCGGCCCAGAAGGTCTTCTCGATCGGCATCGTTACCGTGCCCGCGTCCGCCAATGCGTAGAAGATGCGGTCTGCCTCTGCCGGGTCCTGCAGGCTGAGGGAGACGAACAGGCCCTTTGGCTTCTCATAGTGCTCAGGCGGACTGTCGGATGCCATCAAGACGGTGTCGCCCACGACCAAACGGGCATGCAGGATTCTCTTATGCCAGTTCGGGGGCACCTGACCCGCGATGGGCGACTCCCCGTGGGTCATCATGGATTCGATCTTACCCCCAAGCACCCGCTCGTAGAGCCTGAAGGCGGCCTCACAGTCGCCGTTGAAATTGAGATACGGATTGACTTGCACGGGACACTCCCTCCAATAGTTGTGGATTGATAGCCGGCTATTTCTTCGTGGCCACCTGCTTGCGCACCCGCTCCTCCTGCTCCCGGAGCTCGGGCGTGAACTCGGGACCGAAGTCCTCCGCCTCAAACACCTGGCGAATCTCGATCTCGGATTCCGTGCCCGGGAAGGGATTGGGCGCCCGCTTGACCCACTCGATCGCCTCTTCCTTCGACCTCACCTGCCACAGCCAGAACCCGGCGATCAGTTCCTTGGTCTCGGAAAAGGGCCCGTCGATCACGGTGCGCTTCTTTCCCGAGAACCTGACGCGCGCACCCTTGGAGCTCGGCTGGAGCCCCTCGGCCGCGAGCAGCACGCCTGCCTTGGCCAGCTCTTCGTTGAACTTTCCCATCTCGGCCAGAAGCTCCTGGGTGGGCAGAGCGCCCGCCTCGGAGTTCTTGTCGGCTTTGACTATTACCATGAACCGCATCGTCATATCTCCTGCGTGTTTAGGGTTCCGAGCCTGGGCCCATAACCAATAGCCCTCATTTAGACGTCGAACGAGGGATCGCGAAATCGACACGGAATGAAATCGGCGGCATGTTCCTGGGCATGATCGTCCATGTCGTCGACGGCACCTACGAGCTGTTCCGCCACTTTTATGGCCTTCGCCGCTTCCATAAGGGTGAGGACCCGCCCTTCG
>DASYVW010000398.1:0-3643 GCA_035936675.1 Gemmatimonadales bacterium | reverse complement strand
AACCTCGCCTGTCGTTCGTCCGTATGCCCACTCGGCCCCCTCTTAAGGAAACCGGCATGGCCTCCGCTAGACTCTTGTCGCTCTCACTCGCCCTCGGGCTCGTGTCCCTGGCCGCGTGCGCCCGCTCGACCTCCTCATCGCAGCCCGGTGCCCCGTCACCGGCCGACAGCAGGTCCACCACGCCGCCGAGCCCCGATCCGCGCATCGGTCTTCGTGCCGGGAAGATGGATGCCGCCGAAGCCGTCTGGAACCTCCGCGTTCTCTCGAAGACGCCGCCATCCGAGCATTTCGCCGACGAAACAAACTCCGACCTGGCCTTCACCGGCCACTACGCCATTCAGGGCAGCTACAACGGGTACCAGGTGTGGGACATCACCAATCCCAGCCACCCTACCCTGAAGAACGGATACGTCTGCCCGGCGTCGCAGAGCGACGTGTCGGTCTACAAGAACCTGCTCTTCGTCTCCGGGGAGAATCTCTCGGCCCGCCTCGACTGCGGGGCCCAGGGTGTAAAGGACACGGTCAGCTCGGAGCGGCTGCGCGGCATCCGGATTTTCGATATCAGCGACATCAGCCATCCCCGGAACGTGGGCAACGTGCAGACCTGCCGCGGCTCGCATACCCACTCGCTGCTGGTCGATCCCAAGGATCCGGAGAACGTATACGTGTACATCTCGGGCTCCTCTCGGGTGCGGTCGGCGAACGAGCTCCCGGGCTGCACCAGCGGGATGCCTTCCAAGGATCCCAACTCGGCACTGTTCCGGATCGAAGTCATCAAAGTACCGCTCGCGCATCCCGAGCAGGCGGCGATCGTGAGTTCGCCCCGGATCTTCAACGACCTGATGGCCCCCCCGCGCCACGGCGAAGCGCCCGAGGACAGCATCGCCAACGCCAAGGAGTTGTCCGAAGCGAAGGCGGCGGGTGAATTCACCGCGGTCGTGCCGGGTGAGGGGGAGTTCGTCATCCCCCCACAGCACAGCCGTATGATGTTGGACAGCATGGTCAAGGCGCGAAATGGCACCGGCGATCCGACGGCGGCGGACAGCGCCGCGCTACGTCGGGCGATTCCGGTCATGGTCACCCAGATGATGGGCGCCCAACCCGACAGCGGCAGCGGGCCCACCCAATGTCACGACATCACGCTCTATCCGGCAATTGGACTGGGCGGCGGCGCCTGCGAGGGCTACGGGCTGCTACTCGACATCCGGGATCCGGCCCATCCGGTCCGCATCGCTGCCGTGTCCGACTCGAACTTTTCCTACTGGCATTCCGCGACATTCAACAATGACGGCACCAAGATCCTCTTCTCCGACGAGTGGGGCGGCGGGGGGCAGCCGAAGTGTCGCAAGACGGACAAGCGCGAGTGGGGAGCGGACGCCATCTTCACGATCGCCCAGCAGAAGATGCAGTTTCAGAGCTACTACAAGCTGCCCGCGCCGCAGACGCCCCAGGAGAACTGCGTGGCCCACAACGGGTCGCTGATCCCGATCCCGGGACGGGACGTGATGGTGCAGGCCTGGTATCAGGGCGGGCTCTCGGTCTTCGACTGGACCGATGCCGCGCACCCGAAGGAGGTCGCCTTCTTCGATCGCGGGCCGGTGGATTCGACCAAGATGGAGGGCGGCGGATACTGGTCCACTTACTGGTATGACGGAGTGATCGTCGGGTCCGAGATCAGCCGCGGCCTCGACATCTTCGAGCTGAAGCCGAGCGGGTTTATCTCGCAGAATGAGATCGACGCGGCCAAGTCGGTGCACTTGGACTACTTCAACACCCAGGGGCAGGTGAAACTCGTCTGGCCGGCCACCTTCTCCCTGGCCCGGGCGTACCTGGATCAGCTCGAGCGGTCAAAGGGACTTGACGCCGGCAAGATCTCCGCCGTGCGGGAGACGCTGACCGGCGCCGAGAAGGCATCAGGGACGAAGCGGCAGGAGGCGCTGACCCAGCTGGCCACCCGATTGGACGGTGATGTGGCCGGAGCAGGGGACGCTGCCAAGGTGCGGACGCTCGCCGTCGTGGTGAGGCAGCTGGCCACCGCACCGCGCCTGGCACGTCAATAAAATTCTGTCCGGCCCGATGGTTATTTCACAGCCTCGAACGTGCCCTGAACTGGGTGCCAGTCCTTCGAGCTCGACGCGAAGCCAACCGTTCTATGGTCGCGGAAGTTGAGGACCACGGTAAGGGTGTAGCCTGACGCAGCCAGGTACGAGACGGCATATATGTCGTCTGCCACCCTGACCGCGGCGTACTCCGGCTTCTCCTTCGCTGAGGCACCCTTCTGTGGTGCGTCCGCCGGGCGATCCTTCTGCGGGCCCGGTGCATCATGCCACTCCACGGTGCCGTCATCGTGAAACACGTGCTCGTGGGTCTTGCCCTTGGTCGGACCTTCCGTCCAGGTTAATCGGATGGTCTTACCGCGAATCGCCGGGGCCCGCTGCACATCGGTCATCGGTTGATCTCCTGATCGTGGGTGCTTTCCCGGTAGTTGCGTTCAGGCCGCGCCGCTGGCAAACGGGCGAGCCACGCGCAGCTCCGCCCATTCGACCTCGCGCGCCTGAATCACATCCCGAACGCAGCGTTCTCGACTGGTCAGGCCGGCGCGTCCAGTCTTGACCTCCACAAACACAATACGCCGTACCCGACCCTCGGCCAGACCATCAAAGACCACGAGGTCTACGGGGCTGCCGAGAAAGCGAACATCCTTCGGATTGTAGGGGAATGCCGGAAGGTACGGGATCAGCTGCTCGTGGACCTTGCCGGCCGTCACGGCCTGGCTCCTCTGGACCGCATCCTCGCGAATGATCGCCGTGTACCGAATTTTCCACATGAGGACGTAAACCCAGGCCGCCAGAAGCCCGATCGCAATTCCGACGACGAGCCCGAACAGGTTCGTTGGCAAGGACGCCTCGCGGGAATGAGGGAGTCAATGAGAGAGCTGAACATCGCACGCTGCCAGGGGTTGATGGATTCAACCACTAGTTGCGCCGGCCCGCAACCCACAGCTGGTGGGTCTCTGGGCAGTTCGTGCGTGTCGGCTAGCCGCTTTGGCGCTGGCTCTACCAAGATATGGAGGAATTGAATAGTCTTCCGAAGAGAAAGCGGGGGGAACGTGATTTCAGTAGCACTCATCGAAGACAATCGTCTGGTGCGCGAGGGAATTTCCGCGCTGCTGAACCAGGTGACCGACCTCAGGGTCGTCGCCGCCGGGTCCAGTGGCGACACCTCGCTGCTGCGGGACGTGAACCCTCAGGTGGTCCTGCTGGATGTCGGCTTGGGAAATGGCGACAGCCTGCGTATGGCAGAGAAGGTCAAGAAGGAGTTTCCGGAGTGCAAGATCATCGTGATGGATCTGCTCCCGGTGCCCGAGGAGGTCATGGAATTCGTGGACGGGGGTGTATCCGGTTTCATCATGAAGGATGCCACCCTCGAAGAGCTGGTAAACACAATTCGGACGGTAGCGGAGGGAGCCCAGGTCCTGCCACCCCAGATGAACGGAACGCTCTTTTCCCGGATCGCGAGGGACGCAGTCGCCAGAGGCCGGCCCGAAGTGCTCGAGTCGGTGCGCATGACGCCGCGCGAACGAGAGGTGATCAACCTCATTGCAGAAGGATTGAGTAACAAGGAAATTGCAGAACGGCTCCAC
>DASYVW010000397.1:0-4524 GCA_035936675.1 Gemmatimonadales bacterium | reverse complement strand
ACCACTCGCCCGTGCCGTGCAGCTTGTGGGAGATCACCAGCGAGCGGATCGCGTCGTCGCTCGTTCGTCCGCCTGCGCTCCGGATCACGTGCTCGAGCGCCACGCTGACGGCTTCGTCGCAAAGCGTGGCTATGTCTGGCTCGACATGCCGGGGAAGGTGCGGCATGTTGGCGAGCATGAGCTGGAGTTTTGCTAGGTTGTGACTTCCGCAGTCTGCGCCAGGGACGGCGTAATTATGCCTGAATTCCGCGCGGGGTTGATTATACGGCAGGGGATCCTGTTACCCGAGTTCGCGCACCTCTACCCCGTGCGGACCGGGGAATGGATGGCGGCCAAGGTCCTGGCGGAGTACGTGCGGGCCGAGCGGCTCCGCCGAGGAGAGACACCGTTCGAGCTGGGGGAGCGCGTGCTGGATCCGCGGCACTTCGAGTTTCGGCACGGGGCAATCCCGCAGAAGCCTCCCGGCGCTGGTCGACGCGCCAGCGACCCACCAACGTCCTCTCGATGATTGAAGCGTTCTAGTCCGCGAGGCCGCAGACTGTGTCGCCTAACAACCCTCAGACGCCTGAAGGGTTAAGAGCAGAGCCCTATGCAGCGGCTGGAGTTCCTCGCGCGGGGGTTTCAGGCCGCGGCCGGGCTCGGCACCGCGACGGGAACCGGATCGGTGCGCCCGAAGGTGCGCAGGGTGCGGAGGTGCGAGCGGATTGCGGCGCGCATGGTCGCGTGGCTGTTGTAGGGCAGGTCGTGCTTGGCCGCGAGATCGCGCACGATCTGGCTCAGCGCGGGGTAGTGCACGCTGCACACCTTCGGGATGAGATGGTGCTCGACCTGGAAGTTGAGCCCGGCTACATACCAGTTCAGCACGTGGTTCGTCGGGGCGAAGTTGGCCGTCGTCGCGAGCTCGTGCACCACCCAGCTCTGCGGCATCGCGTTCTGCTCGTCCGGCTCGGGGTGCATCGTCTCCTCGACCACGTGCGCTAGCTGGAACACGATTCCGAGTGCGATGCCCGCCACGGCATGTGCAGTGAGCATCCCGATCGCGATCTGCCACCACGGCAGCTGGACCACCATGAACGGGATGACCAGTGACCAGCTGTAGTAGATGACCTTGCCGATGGCGACACCGGCGAGGTCCTTTAGCGCGTGCTTGCGATCGGCGTAGGGGCCGAGATCCTTCTGCGCGAGGTACTTGTAGTCCTTCACGAACACCCAGAAGAGCGTCGTCATCGCGTACAGCGGGATCGCGTACCAGGCCTGCCACCGCTGGAACCAGTGGCGCGGGGCGTGGGGGGAGAGACGCAGCAACGGCGAGACGGAGAGGTCTTCGTCGGCGCCGTGGATGTTGGTATAGGTATGGTGAATCACGTTGTGGGTGATCCGCCAGAGATAGCTGCTGCCACCGACCAGGTCGAACGACCAGCCGAGGACCTTGTTGACCTTCGGGCTGTCCGAGTATGCCCCGTGCACCGCATCGTGGCCGATGGCAAACCCGATCCCTGCCATCCCGAGGCCGAGCAACAGGGAGAGGCCGAGCATCACCATGGGCGAGAAGCGGTTACTGAGGATCAGCCCGTAGGGCACGAAGGTGAGCGCCAGCAGGCAGACCGTCTTGAACACCATGCCGGCATTCGCCTTCTGGGAAATTCCCCGCTGGGCGAAGTACTGGTCCACCGACACACGGAGTTCCTGCAGGAACGGATTACCATCACGGACGGGGAACGTTGGGCAGCCTCGGGTCAAGCTTCGGCCTCCACGGGGTTGAACACGGGGGAGTCTGCTTTCAAGCTAGGGTGGGGCCGGTGGTTCCGCTTCAACCGTCCCTCCACGAAACGTCCCCCTGCCCTCCACCCACTATGGCAATGACCGGTGAGCGGCGGCCCGATGGTTCCGGGTCCACCCTCACGTCGGGTGAGTCCGGGGCTAGCAGGGTCCGGTGGTGGTGACCCGGTTTAAGCAGCCCCGCTTTTCGGTATAAGCGGTGCCACCAATGACATTTTGCAGGGCCCTCGTTCCTCCCCCCTTCCTCCGCCTCTCCTAGTTCCGCCGTGCGGGAGCGCGTGAATGACGCAAAGATCTGCGGCCGCGACTGAAGTGGCGCGGCGCCTCTGGCAGCGCGCCGTCGGCGACTCCAGCACGCCCGAGGATGTCGCAGCGGCTGCGACCCGCATGTGTACCGAGCTCGGTGCGGGGCTCACCCGCTGGGTCGGAGCCATGGGCTATCGCGCGCTCCATCGATCGAGCGCTGTTGCTGGCGCGGGCAGAGCATCCAGCGCTCGGCAGTCTGTCGTGCCACGGAGGAGACGAGCCGGTGACCACGGCTGCCGTGCGGGCGCATAGCGCCGCCGAGGTGGCGACCGGCATGGTGGCATTGGTGGCGACGCTGATCGACTTGCTTAGTCGCATCGTTGGAGAGGAGATGGCCGTGGAGCTAGTGAACCAGGCAGTGACTCGGCTCCCGTGGCAGCGCCCCGCCGGCACTGCGCCCACCGGCTGAGAAGGCTGCGTCTGCTTAGGCGATCACTGGTACTCGGCGGCGGCGGATTCTTTTGCCGCCGCCGCTAGAGGACGCCTGCTCGACTACGAGCTCTGAGCGGAGGGCGTGAGAGCCGAGCCGATCCTCAGCGCGGCAATTCGCTGTCCGAGGTGCGGAACAGAAACGCAGGCGTCCATGCCCACGGATGCCTGCGTTTACTTGTGGGAATGCCCCAGCTGCGGCGTCCTGCTCAAACCGAAGATCGGGTAACTGCTGCGTTTTCTGCTCCTACGGATCGACGCCGTGCCCGCCACGACAAACTCTCTAGACGTTCGAGTAGAATCAGCGAGAGAGCAGCAGCTTTACCTCGGCGCGAAGGTGGTGGGATTCCTCAACCGCATGGTTGGCGGCGCGTCGCAGCTTCTCGGCGTGCTGTTGAAGGCCCTGGCAGGCCTGCTGTAGCGCGTAGGATCGTTCTCTGAGACCGGGGTGGGGATCGGTAGCGCGGTCGCGGCTCATAAGCCATTCTATGGAGTGCCCCGCCGCAATCAAGCCCCGGTGTTCGGTGTCACATCCGTTTTCTGGTGCTCAGCCTACCTTACTGATCGAGCCTAACGCGAGTACCCTGCGGAACAATCTCAACTAGGTCCTATACCTCCCAACAGACGTTGCCGTCTGGAAGAACCCACCATAGACACTCCCCAGGCCCTGCGATGGCCCAAATCCAGCCTTGGTACTCTATCCGCCAGCGCGACCTAAACGTCTACCACGACGACGATAGATGCCCACTAGGAAAAGAGATCGACTCAAAGTATCGCAAAATGGGCCGCCGTTGTCGGACGCGGTGCCCTTTCTGTGTTAAGCTGGGCACCCAGCTTCTGACCGCGCGGAACGACTGGCCAGGCTAGACCCGTTCGACTAGTCCCCTAGTGCCTCCTCGAGAAGAACCCGAAAGATCGGGCGACCGCTTGCATCCAGTGCCAAGCGCACGCGGTCACGGGGAGCCTGAAACTCCTGAGCGAGGGTCGTGCAGTAATCAAGATAGTTGCGACGTCTACCTTAGACGCACCCAAGTGGAAGCTGAGAGAACTTCACCCAAGAGCGGCTTAGAACAGGGTGAGCAGTTGTCGCATTCTCGGCGACTAGACACTCATTTCCGACAACGCCTTCCCTTCACGCAGTTTGCAATTAATCGACCCCGGCCTCCGCCTCGCCGTTCGCTCGGCGGCCCGATCACGGCTCATCCGGCCATTCAGCCGTGCCAACTGCCAAGCAGGCACTGGGTCAATTTGAATTGGTACAAATGATTTGATCGAAGAACCAGGATTGAACGCCTGCGGCGACTGATTGAGGAAGAATACCAGGAGCGCCCCACAGGATGCGGCGGCAGCTTCGGAGAAATCCTGTGCTGGGGGATTCATTCAAATCAACAGGACTTTATCCGGCCCTCGCCTGTTGCTCCTCCAGGCTGCGCCCCGTGGTCCGCCAGAGCGCGTACTGCTGTCCGGTGCCCATGTGGCGGCCCAGCGGGGTGCTCGCATCCCAGAGGTCGGGGCCGGCGGAGAGTGACGGCGGCTGCTGGTGCGCGTCCTGCGCGGCCAGGAGCTCCGACACGGTGAGCGCAATGACGCCGAGATAGGCGGCGTCCGGGGTGTCGCGCCAGCACGGGGTCGGGTCGAGGATGCGGCCGTCGGTATCCTCCAGCCAGGCATGCCGGACCGCCGTCGGGGCGGCGGGGTTCCAGACCCAGCCTTCCACGTAGCGGAAAGACCGGCCGAGGGCGGGGTCGCCGCAGAGCCGGTAGCAGGTGAGGTAGCAGTGGCCATCACTCGGCCGCCACCCCGCCTGCCGCATCAGCGTGCGGGTCCACTCGGCCGGATACCGCGCGGTCTTGGGCGGGAGGCTCGGATCACGCAGGGTGCCGATGACCCCGTCGCTCATCCCCGCTTCCCCTTTCGCTCGTGTCGGAGGAGCAGCGCCGCATCGACCTCCAGTGCCGCCTTTCTTGCCTCCAGCCCTGCCTCGGTCTACCGCCTCTGGGTTCTTCTCCC
>DASYVW010000396.1:0-7649 GCA_035936675.1 Gemmatimonadales bacterium | reverse complement strand
TGACCCGTCCGGACGAAGCCACCCTCGCCCAGGTAAACCACGAAGTAGAGGAGATGACCTCGGTGTTTCCCCTCTACCAGGCGGCGCCCAGGCCGAGCCGGGTTCGTCGAACTGCGTGAAGCGATGACCCATCTTTTGGAGGGATTTCGTTGAACGATTTGCAGTTTGCCGATGATGTCATGGGTCGGATCCGCGCCCGTGGGGGGCGCTATAACGAGCGTGCCTATCTCTTTCTTCTGGGGACGATTGAGTTTCTTCAGTCACGCCTCGAGGTGCGCCGCCATGTCACCGCCGCGGAGCTGGCGTGGGCCTGCCGTGATTTTGCGCTGCAACAGTATGGGCTCCTGGCGCCGGTGGTTCTGGCCCATTGGGGCATTACCCGGACCGATGACCTGGGCCGCATCGTCTACACGCTCGTGGAGGTGGGTCTCCTGGTGACTCAGCCCGGCGACCACGAATCCGACTTTAACGCGGTGTATGAGTTCACTGACGCGTTCGGCGAATCCTACGAGTGGCAGGGCCTGCGCGGCGCCTAGTGTGAGGGGAGGAGGGGGACATGGAAACGAAAGAGTGGCCGGCCTGTCAGAAATGCTCCCAAGGAACACTGATTCCACTTTCCGATTACGGCCGCGAAGGGGCTCCGATCACGTACAAGGCGTGGGTCTGCACCAACCCCGACTGCGGGTTCAATCTTCGGATCGACAACGGCGAAATCAGCTTCGGACGGGCGATAGGGCAGAGCTACAAGTAAGATTCACCGCTCACCTCAATGATCCCCGTCCTCACTCCCGAACAATCCAATACCTGGGACCAACGCGCCGCGGCCGCCGGGGTGGAGCTCGCCACGCTCATGGAGAGCGCCGGACGCGCGGCGGCAGTGGTGCTGGCGGATCGGTACGCGCACCTGCTTCGAACCGGAGTGCTGGTCGCCGCAGGTCCGGGAAATAACGGCGGGGACGGCTGGGCCCTGGCCCGGGCGCTGCACCGGCTGGATGTTCCGGTCTGGGTGACCTCGAGCGGGACCGGCACGGAGCTGCGGGAGCGAATGGCCAGGTTGGCCCGGGCCGAGGGTGTTCGGGAAGTCGCGCCCGATGGTCCCTGGCCCAGCATCGGCATTGCCATCGACGCCCTCCTTGGCACCGGCGCCGCGGGCGCGCCCCGGCCGGCTGTGGCCACTCTCCTTGCCCGAGTTCTCGATCTCGAGATTCCGATCGTGGCGATCGATGGACCGACCGGAATCGATCTATTGACCGGCATAGTCCACGGGTCTGCCCACGCCGACGTAACCGTGACGTTCGGCGGCTTCCGCCGCGGCCACCTCCTGGCCCGGGATGAGGTCGGTTCCATTGTGGTGACCGATATCGGCCACCCGCCAGCCGATCCGGGCTGGCCAACTGTCGTCACCGATCATGAGGCAGCCGAGTGGCTGCGCCGCTTCCGGGCGCGCGACCACAAGGGTGAGCGCGGCAGGGTCGTGATCGTGGGTGGCAGCGCCGGCATGAGCGGCGCGCTGCGCCTCGCAGCTCGCGCGGCCTTCGGTGCCGGTGCCGGCCTGGTGCACGCAGTGGCTCCTCCCGACACGATCGCCGTCCTGGTGCAGGCCGAGCCCGACGTGCAGACACTCGCGCATCCGTTCGACCAGCCGCCCTCTCGCGCCCTGCTCGATCTCGTCGCTCGCGCCGACGCCCTCGTGATCGGTCCCGGCCTTGGTCGTGACGGAGGGCGCCGTGCGCTGGTGACGGCCCTGGTGGAGGTCGCCCGCTCCGCGGTGCTCGATGCCGACGCGCTGGTCGCGTTCGCCGGCGCTGTGTCCGAGCTGGCGGCGCTGTCGGCCAAGAAACGAGTGGTACTCACACCTCATCCCGGAGAGTTTCGAACTCTCTTTCCCGAGCTTGCGTCGGTGCGGGAGCTGGACCCCTGGGCTGCCGCGGCCAGTGCCGCCGAAGCGTCGGGCGCCACCATTCTCCTGAAGGGCGTGCCGACGGTGATCGCCTCCCGAAGGCCGCAGATCCTCACGGTCATTGCAGGAAATCCCGGTCTGGCCACCGGGGGTAGCGGCGATGTGCTGAGCGGCCTCGTGGGAACCGCACTCGCCCACGAGCTCGAGCCTGAATCGGCGGCCGGGCTCGGCGCGCAGGCACTTGGCCGCGCCGCTGACCTGGCAGCCCGCCGACAGACCGCACGAAGCCTTAGACCGATGGATGTCGTGCAGGCGTTGCCGGACCTCTGGCGTGAGTGGGAGGTGCTTCGCGTGGCCCGGCCGGCGCCACGCCCACCGATCATCTTCGAACAGCCACGTCCCCAAACGTTCTAGCCGCGCCGCCTGCTAACTGATCCATGTAGATTTTCCTGATGCGCTGCCACTTCCAGTTGCTGGCTCTTGCGCTTGCATCCTCTGCCCAGGCGCAGTCGTTCACTCGCGACTGGCGTCCCGAAGATCGAACGGTCGTGGGCGACTTCAGCCGGGTCACCGCGATCGCCACGTCTTCGGATCGCGTCTTCATCGCCTCACCCACCGGGCTGCTCATTTGGAATCCACAGTTCCAGCGTTGGGAAGGCTCGATCGACCCTCCCGATCGCGGCCTGCTCGCCCGCGTTTTCAGCGCGCTGGCCGACCCGCTCGACAACTCGCTCTGGCTCGCGCGGCCGGATGGTTGGGTGCATTACCAGCCCGACATCCAGTTGTGGGACCAGGGCGCGGTGCCCGAGGGCATCGTTGGAATTGCTTTCGATCAGAGCGATCCGGCAGCGGGTCTCTATCTTCGGACCCGGAGTGGCTGGGAGCTACTGCCACGCGGTGGCGTCGTCCCTGCACCAGGCCGACCGCCGGCTCGCCCGCTCACGCCCGCTACGGTGGACCAGGCCATCCGTAGCAATCCGACCCTCCAGGCGAATGCAGCCGCGATCCTTACCGATAATCGGCTGCACAACGTGCACTACACCGCCGCGGCCCGGTCGTACGACAATCGAGGCTGGTATCTGGGGACATCGGGGATCGGCACCCTCTTCATGCCCGACGGTGCGGGACTCCCCGAGCGGCTCACCTTCGGACTCCCATCCGACCGGGTGGGTGCCGTGTTCAGTTGGCCTGGCGGCGTCTGGGCGGCGACGAATCGAACAGCGACAACGGACGCCTCCTTCACCTTCGTGGGACAGGAGCTCGGTGAGTTCAAGACCGTTCCCGGTCCCTCCGCTATGGGCACCCCATTCAACCAGGTTCGCGAGCTCGCTGGTCAGAATCGCTCGGTGTGGGCGGCAACCGACCAGGGACTCGGACGCGTTGATCCAGCGGACGGACGGGTCGAGCTGATCGATGAAGGCAAAGGGCTGCCCGACAGCCGGGTCTACTCGGTCGTCTCCCGGCAGGGACGCATCACCGTTGGCACCGCACATGGTCTGGCCCGCGTCAGCGACTCACTCCGGGTAGAGCGCCTCGCGCTCTCCTATAGCGATGCGGTCTACAGCGTGTTGCCGACCGGAGATTCCGTGTGGGTCGGGACGCCCACCGGACTGCTGCTCGCCTTACCCGGTCAGCAGGGTGTGGTCCGACCTGATGGACTCACCTCGCCGAGCCTCCAGGCCCCCGTGGTCGATCTCGCGCCGCTAGCCGATACGGTCGTTGCCCTCACCCGTGATGCCTTGCTCTGGCGCAATCCGAAGAGCCGGGCATGGACGCTCGGGCCCAATTTGTCGGCCCTGCTCGGCCGGCTCCGTCGGTTTGTAGCCGAGGGTCCGGGCTTCTGGGTGGCCGGGGATCGAGCGGTGGGGTATGTGGGCCTCAACACCCCGCCACTTCGGCCGCTTCGGGAGGGTGACCTCCCCGGCGTCGTGAACGATCTCGCGGTGGATGATCAATATCTCTGGGTCGCAACCGACGGCGGCCTGGTTCGCTTCCGGCTCAACGCTGTTCGTCAGTGATCCCTAATTCCCCGAACCCGACGCAGGGCTCCGCACTAGGCCCTGGCGCCGAATTCGACCGGATCCGCGGAATCATGCGGCTGCTCGGCGACCGGGCCGCGGGGCTGGGCGACGACTGCGGCTTGATTCGCGAGGGCGACGAGTTCTTCGCGCTCAGCACCGACGTCAGTGTGGAACAGGTGCACTTCCGGCTCGATTGGATCGGGCTACGAGAAGTGGGTTGGCGAGCGACGTCGGCAGCGCTGTCCGACCTGGCCGCCGAGGGCGCGGAACCAGTGGGACTCCTCTGCGCCGTAACCATGCCGTCCAGCGCTGGGGAGCCCGAGTTGCTGGAGTTGATGTCCGGTGTCGGTGCTGCCGCCGGGTTCGCCCGCGCCCCGGTGCTCGGGGGAGACCTCTCCACCGGCCCGGTGTGGAGCCTTGCCATCACGGTGGTGGGACGCACCCGTGCGCCGATCACCCGCGCCGGGGCTCAAGCAGGTGATCGGCTCTGGGTGACGGGCGCCCTCGGAGGAGCCCGCGCCGCCCTGGAGGCGTGGCGAAGGAGCGAGGAGCCCTCGTCCGAGGCTCGGGCGCGGTTCGCACACCCGGAGCCGAGGCTCGCCGCCGGCCGGTGGCTCGTCCGCCACGGCGCGCACGCCATGATCGACCTGAGCGATGGGCTCGGAGGGGACGCTCGGCACCTCGCTGCCGCCTCCGGGGTCCAGGTTGAGATCGACCTCGAGGCGCTTCCGATCGCGGCCGGCGTTGCTGCCGAGGCGGAACGGCTCGGGATCTCACCGGGAGAGTTCGCCGCGGAATCGGGCGAAGACTACGAGCTTCTGGTGGCGTTTCCGTCCAGGTTTGATGGGGCGGATGCATTCGTTCAGGAGTGCGGGATCGGGCTCACCCGGATCGGTACCGTCGGGGAGGGGAGTGGCGCCCGGTTTCTCTCGGCAGGGAGGGAAATCGGACTGAAGGGATTCGATCACTTCGGTTGAGGATTCGGGGCCACTCGGCTAGCTTCGGTCCCGCATTCGACCTCTTTCATTATTTCATGCCGGAGAACATGTCCACCATCATCGAAGTCCACGCCCGGGAAATCATCGATAGCCGCGGTAATCCCACCGTCGAAGCCGAGGTGGTCCTGTCGAGCGGCGCCTCCACCGGAGAGCACGAGGCGGTCGAGCTGCGCGATGGCGACGCCAAGCGCTATGGGGGTAAGGGCGTGACCGAGGCAGTGCGCAACGTCAACGAGGTCCTCGGTCCCCGGTTGGAGGGCCGGTCCGCCACCGATCAAATCGAGATCGATGCCGAGATGATGGATGCTGACGGCACACCGAACAAGAGCAAGCTCGGCGCCAACGCGATCCTGAGTGTCTCCCTCGCCGTGGCACGCGCCGCGGCTCAGGACAGTGGGCTCCCACTCTATCGCTATCTCGGCGGACCGATGGCCCGGGTGCTGCCGGTTCCGATGATGAACATCCTGAACGGTGGCGCGCACTCCTCCAACAACGTCGACGCCCAGGAGTTCATGGTCGTTCCCATCGGGGCCGACACCTTTCCCGAGGGGCTGCGCATGGGGGTCGAGGTCTTCCACGCGCTGAAGAAGGTGCTGACCAAGATGGGCCTCTCGACGGCAGTGGGCGACGAAGGCGGGTTCGCGCCGATGCTGCCGTCCAACGAGGCGGCGCTCGACGTGGTCATGCAGGCGATCAAGGCGGCGGGGTACGAGCCGGGCCAGGATGTGGCCATCGCGGTGGATGTCGCAGCCTCGGAGCTCTACCAGGACGGCGAGTACGTCTTCAAGAAGGGAGACGGGAGCCGCCGGTCGGCGGAGGGCATGGTCGACCTGTATGCCGGATGGGTGGATCGCTACCCCATCGTGTCGATCGAGGATGGACTGGCGGAGAACGACTGGGCCGGCTGGGCACTGCTGACCGAGCGGCTGCACGAGCGGGTGCAGCTCGTCGGAGACGACATCTTCGTCACCAACGTGGATCGGCTCGGCCGTGGCATCGAGGAGGGCGTCGCCAATGCGGTGCTGGTGAAGGTGAATCAGATCGGCACGCTGACCGAGACACTCCAGTGCATCGAGCTCGCCAAGGGCAGCGCCTACGGCGTCGTGATATCCCATCGCTCCGGCGAGACCGAGGACACGTTCATCGCCGATCTCGCAGTTGCAACCGGCGCCGGACAGATCAAGACGGGCAGCGCCAGTCGCACGGACCGGACGGCCAAGTACAACCAGCTGCTGCGGATCGCCGAGGAGCTGGGAGATCTCGCTCACTACCCTGGCCGGGATATCTACCCGCTGTGACCCCGGCGCGGTGGGCTGCCGTCGCGGGCCTCGTCTTTGCGCTGTACTTCGCACTCCAGGGAGGGGAGTACGGGACCCTGGATCTGCTCCAGCTTCGCCGGGAAGAGGCGGAGGAGAGTTCTAACGTGGAGCGGCTTCACCAGCTGGTAGACTCGCTCTCCCGGGTGGCATGGGCCATCGAGCACAATCCCCGCATGCAGGAGCGGGTCGCCCGGGAGAAGTTCGGGATGTTGAGGAAAGGCGAGTTGCTGTATCGGTTGGTCCCGGGAGAGAAGAGCGAGGATGGTAACTGAAAAGCAGGAGCGAGTTTAGCTTTCTTTTTGGCAGTTGCCGCTTACGCTTTATCGAAACACGGCAGGGTAGCTCAGCTGGTTAGAGCACGGCACTCATAAGCGCGTAGGCCCCGGGCACGGAGAGGCGTTCCCCTCTGTAGCTCGCCGCTGGAAGCCGCTGGAATAGGAGGGAAACCGCGGGTCTGTACGTCCATCCATACGTCCATTAAAAAGCGCCCGGTGATAAGCCGGGCGCTTCCACGATACCTCTCTCGCTGCGTATATGCCCCGCTGAGACACGAGGCCCGCCCCCCTCCCCACTCCCGCATCAGGTGCGCGATGTGCCGGCTCTCGGTCTGCTCCAGAATGACGTGGTGCTGGTCGAGGAGACCGGCCCCGAGCCCGCCCACGAGCCCATCGTGGTCTACCGAGTCTTCCTGCCTGACCTGCCCGACGATCTGGCTGCGGGCTGCCTGCTCCACCTCATCGGCCGGGGTGATGTAATCCTCTCGGAATCAAAGAAACCCGGACTCCTAGGCACGCTCGACCGGCTGGCGTTCAAGCCCGCACCCGAGAAATCGCCGCGGCGTGAAATGAAAAAACCCGGATCTCGGGTGATTGGCTCTATCGGCGCCCGCCGGCGGGAGGTGCTGCCGTGACCGCCACGACAGAACGAATCCCACCGAGTCCCACCGAGACAAGCAAGGGGGAACACGCCGCCACAGTCCGGCGCCTCGCCGCTAAGGCCGCGAAGCTGTACGGTGGTGGGACTGACAGTGCCTGGGGAAAGACTCTGTTCCTTCTCAGCCACCTCGAGCCCGAGAGCGTCGCGACCGCCATCAAGGCCCAGCACCTCAAGCTGATCGGGAGCGATGACGACGTCCCGCCGGGTGGCGCGGTACTTCGAGTCGTGTTCGTTCGGGAATGAAGGGGTTGCCCGGCAATGACGGAGGCGCCCCCAGCGGGTGGGACACGCGGACGCCGAGCGCGGCACCGGACCCGACACCTGCTTAGCGCCCTCCCGTGACCATCTACGTCGACCGTCCTAAGTCCAAGCCGCCTCCTGAAACTCCCGCCGCCGTTCCTGGGGGCTGGCTGTCGGCAACAGCCGGGCTCAACCCTAAGAGCGAGGCCATCGCTCGGGCGCTCGACACGCCGCG
>DASYVW010000395.1:0-3819 GCA_035936675.1 Gemmatimonadales bacterium | reverse complement strand
AGGGTGCTCGCGAAGGCAGCGAGGGCGCGGGCCCCCTGTTCGAGACGAGCGGCAAGGGCTTCGGTACGACGTCTCATTGTTCACCTCCGGCTGATTGGTAGTGGGGCCGCGGATCTTCGCGGCGCTTGAGCCCAATTGTGCGAAGGGCGGACGATTTCACCAATGACTGATCGTCCCGACTTCCTGCTCGGGCGTACGGCGCGGTACCTACCGCTGGCCCACGCCCACCGTTTGCTTCCTGCACCCCCCAAACCATAAGTCGGCATCATCATTGCCCTCGACCTCCAGCCATGCCCCAGCGACGCCAGTCTGACCCCCAGAGGGAGGTCCTCGCCCTGACCGAGTTGCAAAATGCGGCCGGCGCGGCAGTTCCGGTCGCGTCCAACCGTTCCGTCCCCGTCGGCACCGTCGCCTTCGTCACCGCGCTCTACGCCGTGCTCTACCTGGTGTGGGAGCAGAGCCACTGGGGCAGCGCGACGGTGCGCGACCTCGTCGGCAACGTGGCGTTCATGCCGCTCAACCTGGGCGTGCTGACGCTGTTCGCCCTCGCCTCTGGGCGGGAGATCCTGGATCCGGGTGTGCGCCGCGCCCTCCGCCTGCTCGCGTTCGGCGGGGCGATGGTGTTTACTGGAAACGCCATCTCGGCGGGCTACGTCCTGACGCTGCACGACAGCCCGCCGGTCTCCTGGGCCGACCCGTTCTACCTGTCCGACTCGCTGCTCACCCTCACTGCCCTCCTCTCCTTCCCGCTGGCGCGCCGCAGCCGGATGGAGCGGCGGAAGTTCCTGCTCGACGCCGCGATGGTGCTGGTGGGCGGCGGTGTCGCGATCTGGTACTTCTCGGTCCGCCCGACGGCCGCCTCACAGGAGGGCAGCCTCGTCGTCACCCTGCTGGCGTTTGCCTATCCGCTGGCGAGCATGCTGGTACTGCTCGGCGTCACCACGGTGCTGCTCCGCCGGCCGATCGATGGCAACCGGTGGGCGTTCGGCCTGCTGGTGACTGGTGTGTCGGTGGGCGTGGTCGCGGACCTCACGTTCAACCTGGTGCAGCTCGAGGTGGGCAGCCGAAGCGCGAGCTGGGCCGACGCCGTCTTCCTGGTCTGCTACGTGATGCTGATCGGCAGCGCCGAGCTCTACTGGCGCCGCCCCGTCGCTCGGCGGGAGACCTCCGCGGTGCCCTTCACCCGGCGCCAGCAGACCAGCCCGCTGCCCTACCTTGCGGTCGGCACGACCTACGCCCTGCTCCTCGTCGTGGCGCTCCACCCCTGGACCGATCCGATCAGCGGGCTCGCCGTTGGGGCCCTGCTGGTGACCGGGCTAGTGGTGATGCGCCAGCTCCTTACCGTGCGGGAGAATGTGCGGCTCCTCGCCGAGCATGCGGCGCGCCAGAACGAGGCCCGTTTCCGGTCGCTGGTACAGCACTCGTCCGACGTCATCATCGTCACTCGGGCGGACGGGACGGTCCGGTTCGTGAGCCCGTCGGCCACGCGGGTGTTCGGCTACGATCCGGCGGCGATGCTGCGCAAGACCGTCCTCGAGTTGCTCCATCCCGATGATCGCGAGCGGGCGGCCACGTTCTTCCGCCACGCCGCGCAGGCGCCGGGCGTCACCGGCCCCGTCGAGTGGCGCTTCCGCCAGCCGGACGGCTCCTGGCTGCACGCCGAGATCCTCGCGACCAACCTGCTGCAGGACACGACCGTGAAGGGGGTCGTGCTCAACACCCGCGACGTGAGCGAGCGGCGGCGGCTGGAGGAGCAGCTGACCCACCAGGCGTTCCACGATCCGCTCACCGGGCTCGCCAACCGGGCACTCTTCCGCGACCGGGTGAGCCACGCGCTGGCGCTGGCGCAGCGGCGCGGAAGCCCGGTGACGGTCCTCTTCCTCGACCTCGACGACTTCAAGAAGGTGAACGACAGCCTGGGCCACGCCGAGGGCGACCGGCTGCTCATGGCCGCGGCCGAGCGGTTCCTGGCCTGCGCCCGGAGCGCCGACACGGTGGCGCGGCTGGGCGGCGACGAGTTCGCGATCCTGATCGAAGGGGCCGACGGGCGGGAAGGACTCCCCGACCGGCTGGCCGCCGCCATGTCCCACCCGTTCTCACTCAGCGGCAACCAGGTGCGGGTCACGGCGAGCATCGGCGTGGCTTCCGCGTCCACCAATGACAGGGCGGACGACCTGCTTCGGAACGCGGACATGGCGATGTACGCCGCCAAGCGGCGGGGCAAGGGCGGCGCGGCGACGTACGAATCGCGGATGTACGCCGACATCCGCGAGCGGCTCGACCTCGAGGCCGCGCTTCGGGCCGCGATCGAGGGGCACCAGCTGACGCTATTCTACCAGCCGATCGTCAACCTGAAGAGCGGCGGCATCCACGGCGTGGAGGCGCTGCTCCGCTGGGAGCACCCGCAGTTCGGCCGACTCCTGCCGCAGCACTTCATCCCGCTCGCCGAGGAGACCGGCCTCATCGTGCAGCTCGGGTCGTGGGTGCTGGGTGAGGCGTGCCGGCAGCTGCAGGTTTGGCGGGCGGCGCACCCGCAGCTCTCGCTCGCGGTCTCGGTCAACATCTCGAGCCGGCAGCTTCAGGGGTCGGGGCTGGCGGACGCACTCCGCCAGACCCTCACCTCGTCGGGCGTCGAGGCGTCGTCGGTGGTGCTCGAGATCACCGAAAGCGTGCTGATGCAGCAGACCGACGCCGTGCTTGAGCGGCTGCAGCAGCTCAAGGGGTTGGGCGTGCGGCTCGCGATCGACGACTTCGGGACCGGGTACTCGTCGCTGAGCTATCTGCAGCGCTTCCCGATTGACATCCTCAAGATCGCGAAGCCATTCGTGGAGGAAGTCGGCCAGGGCGCGGACCGCTCGGCGCTGGCGCGCGCCATCATCGGGCTGGGGGACACGCTCAAGCTCCAGACCATCGCCGAGGGGATCGAGCGGGCGGAGCAGCGGGCGGCGCTGATCGAGCTCGGCTGCACCCTCGGACAGGGGCATCACTTCTGGCCGGCCCTCTCGGCAGCCGCGATCGATGAGCTGCTCTCGGCCGACCGGTTCCCCCGGCTGCGTCTGGTCGAGGGCAGTGCGTGACCGGCGGTACGGCGGTAAGGTGGTAAAAAGGCCAATGTCATTCTGAGCGCAGCGAAGAATCTCTCCCTTGTCCTGCGGAGGGATCCTTCGCTTCGCTCAAGATGACAGCCCGACGGCCCTCGCGCCATGCGCCGGGCGCGACTCCCGTCGCCTTCTTGAACGCCCGGCTGAACGCGGCCTCGGAATCGTACCCCACTTCTCTCCCAATGGTCGCGATCTTAGCGCCACTTTGAGCCAACAGGTTGGCTGCGACCTGCATCCGCCATTGGGTCAGGTACTGCATCGGTGGCTGACCGACGAGCTCCGCGAAGCGCTTGGCCAGGCTGGAGCGGGACGAGTTCGCCTCCCGCGCCAGCTCCTCGAGCGTCCAGGGATGCCCCGGCCGGGTGTGCAGCATCTCCAACGCTCGGCCGACAACCTCGTCCCGAAGCCCCGCCAGCCAGCCCGTCTGTCCTGGCGGCAGCTCCTCGAGATACCTTCTCAGCAGCTCGATGAACATCAGCTCCGCCAATCGGGTGAGGACGCTGTCGGCGCCGGGACGGCCGAGCTGGGACTCCTTGGTCACCTGCCTGGCGAAGCCGTCGAGCCAGGCGCTGGACATGCGACGCATGTGGAGCAGCCGTGGCAGCGATGCGAGCAAGGGATTGAAGGGACGGCGGTCGCAGCCAAGAAACCCACAGACGAACGTTGCCGCCGGAGGTCCGCCGCCACCCAGGACGACGGTGTCGGGGTAGCGGTCGGG
>DASYVW010000394.1:0-4430 GCA_035936675.1 Gemmatimonadales bacterium | reverse complement strand
GGAAACACTCCAGCGGTGCTACCAGCAGACCGATGAGGCGACTATGTTGGCTGTCGTTCTTGGTGGGGGAGAGTTGAGGGAGCAACAGGCCTGAATTCGGGGTATCTTTACCCACTTCTTGACTCAGTGCCCTGCTCCATCGGATGTGTTGAAGCACGCAAGTTGTTGATCGGGAATCACTAGGGTCCGTAGCTCAGTTGGATAGAGCGCTTGCCTCCGGAGCAAGAGGTCGCGCGTTCGAGTCGCGCCGGGCCCACTGACCCCAAATAGAAGCCCCGCCAACCGTTATGGTCGGCGGGGTTTTGTGCTTCTCGCTGCGCTGTTGGCCGATTGTATCAGAATTTGTAGCAAACGGCGCGATTTCGGCCAAAAGACCGGCAGGTTAGACGGGCCTACGCGGACCGCTCAGAAAGCGCTCAATCGCCCCCAGGGCCGCGTGCCACCGATACGTGAGTTCTGGTTCTCCCCGTAGCCGGCCTCCCTGATTCCTCCGAATCTGCCGCCGAGCCCTCCTGTACTGGACCAGCCCCTCAAATGTCTGAAGCGTCCACGGCAGCCAGAGGTGATCTAGTCTGTCCCGCAGCGCGGTGTATCCCGCCTTCCGGTGTACGAGCCAGAGACCTGGCACCCCAAGATCCCGCTGGGCTGTGTCGTAGAAGTCATCGTAAGTACGTTGGATCAGCCCAGACGCACGGAGATCGGGATAGTCTATGGTCCGGGGATCCGCCGTCTCGACTTGCCACACATACGCGCGCAGAATGCCGATGGCCCGTGGTGTAAGCAGGAAAAGACCACGATGAATCTCCTTCCGTATCGCCGCTTGGGCTTGCCGCATTTGGTTTCGAAATCCCTCCGTTTCCTCGGGCGTGTAAAGAATCCTCGGCGCCTCGTCGCCCGCCTCCTGTGGCCCATCATACCGCGCCAACTCTGCGGCAGCATCCCTGATCGTTACGAGCTCATTGACAACGGCCGAATACCGGCGTTCTTGCCGTTCCCACCACCGATTGGAGCGGAATTGGTGTCGAGCTAAGCGATAGACGAAGTAGGCTATAGCCGCGCTACCTGCGAGCGAAAAAAGCCCTACAATCAGAGAGCCGAGAAACGTCCAGAAGGATGTCGCGGGGATCGGGTACTGCTTGAAGTACGGTACATGGACCCACAGTGAGTCGATTACTTGGATCTCCACCATACAGCTGATCCTCTATGGCCGGTGGAACAGTGCTCTGGGTCCTTCGCCTGAGTATAGGACGGGTTCTTGATCTTGTGCCAGGGCTTCTGGCGGCGCGGGGTCGCCTTTACGCTTGGCCACGACACCCTCGAAATCCAGCCGGCGATGGTGGGGATTGGCACCCGGAACGGCACCCGGAACGGCACCCGGATAGGGATCCCGCGCCCTACAGATACTTTGGCTTCCACTGAACATGCCCTTCCCTCCGTGCTCGTACAGCTTCCAGCCCACTCTCCAACTGGTATAGCAGATCCCACGCTCCCCCGGTCGTGCGGACCACCTGTTCATACCTGACGGTGGTATTCGTAAAGTGCACTTCCGTGACGCCCATTAGCTCACGGGCGGCGGCGAGGGCCGCCTCCACGTCCGCTCGGCTTGCCGGAGCCAGCGGCTTCGCGGTCGGGTCCAGGGCGTGACCGAGATCTCGGTGGGCCAGCCGCCGATCGCGCCAGTCGCGGGCGAAGTGCGTGGCCGCAATGAGATGCCCCAAGGCTTGGTGAACAGCGCCCTGGATAGTGAGACCCGCGACGCGCCGTGGCAATCGCAGAAAGGTGAGGTTATCGTGGCCTCCGATGCGTGGCGGATCCGTCAGCCTGGTGAGACAGAGCAGCACGCTCTCTAGCATCACCTCCTGCAACTGACCGAAGAATGCCGGCGCGGTCTCGTTCATTAGATCGATCCGGCTTGGCTTCGTGCCGAAGAGCTCTCGAAACTCGGCCCATTCGATGTGAAGCCAGCTGAGGTCATGCCATAGCAGAAAGTGCAACCCACCAAGATCGGGACCCATTTTGGCGACGTATTCTGCTCTGAGCTCTTCCTCACTCTGACTGCTAGCCAAACGGCCCCCCCTCTCGCGCGGTACGGGTCAGCCTTCCGCCTCGCTACGATCCCCTTGAGATCCGAGGAGCTTGTCCTCGAACCATTGGGCCAGCTCATCGGGAGTGGTCATGCCTGTGAACTCATCAGCGGTACACGCCCGGACGAGCGACCAACTGGCGACTGACCTCATCAACCCAAGATCTGCTTCGGTGACTTGGTAGTGGCCGTTGTGAACAATCGCGGATCGAATCTCGTAGAGATGCTTCACCTTCTTAAACAGGCTGCCTCGCTCCTCACCAGTCCTGCCGAGCAGGTGCGCAACACGTAACCGCAACCGGTAAGTGAGCTCTTGCCGATCGCTCTCCGCCAACAAAAAAGCCTCAAGCGCGATGGCATACAGAAGGAAAGCCTCCTCCCTGCGGAGGTCGACCGTTGCTCGCCCGGCCCACTGCAACGCGGCCACCAGCCTGTTCTGCAATTCGTTGCGACGGCTCCTTAGGAGCACACTGGCATGTGCGAACCCCAGCCTCGCCTCGAGGTCGTGGCCGTGAAGCTTCGACAGTGAAAGCTCGCCCAGCGGGCCCATCCATCGGTCATCGAAATGATACGCAGCCCACTTACCGTTCTCGGCTCGCACCTGCGCCACCAGCAGTCTGGTGGTAGTCGCGTCGCCAGGTAGGCTTAAGTGTGCATCGTTGTAGGGGAGCAGAGCACTGAAGAAGTTGATTACATCTAGTGTTAGGCGGACTTCGCGAAGAGCGCGCACCTCGGCTGCCCCCCAGTCCAGGGCCTCCACTTCGACAATCGCAATCGGCCGGCCGGCAAGTTGCCTGCGCAGCCCCATGTGCTCCAGGATTTCGAGCCGTTCTAGCTCTTCCTCCTGGGAGAGGCCCCAGTGACGTACCACGCTGCTGAAAACATCGGCCTGCTCTTGGTCAAATACTGCGAACGCTACGCTCCCCACCTTAGTCGGGAGCCCTTCCGTAGCCAGGCCAAGCACTGGCACCACCGCTCGAAAGTGCTGGAGCGGACCTGTTAAAAACTTCTCAAGTTCTCCGAGAGCAGCCTCACGGCGCGCTTTGGGTTCCGCTGTCCGGCGCCCCTTCATGTCGAGCACGATAAAAATGGCTCGCTGATAGGCCATTTCGACGGCTCTGGGACTGACGTCATCGTTACCTGAGACTGCTTCCACGAGGCCAGCGAGATGGCGGCGATACTCCTCTGCCTCCGCTTCTACGAGGTAGACATTTCCCTCCTCCACGTCGCCGAAGGCTACTCCCGAGAAGCCCTTCGTCGGCTGAATCTGAGGGGGAATGAGGAGGCTGGCGAACCATTCGCCTACGGCACGGAGAGCAGCCTTGAGCTTGGGTCGTTGAACCATAGAACCAGGGGAGGAAGGGCACACATGGCGCTGGAGGATGGTCCGTAGGGGGGTGCGGGTCTGCCGGCCTTCCCCCCGTGGACAGCCCCAATCTAGTATCCCTGGAGGGCTAGCCCATAGCCTTGACGGAATATGCCCCCGAAGCTATATTATTAGCCATGGCATGGGAAGTCGAATACACCGATGAGTTTAGCCAATGGTGGGATGGGCTGAGCGAGGAGGAGCAGGATTCGATAGCCAAAAGCGTCGGATTGCTCGAAGACCAAGGCCCGCATTTAGGGCACCCCCACAGCTCCAAGATCATGGAATCGCGTCATCAGCATATGCGGGAGTTACGGGTGCAGCACGCCGGGCGTCCGTATCGAGTGCTCTATGCCTTTGATCCCCGCCGGGTCGGGCTCCTCTTGATTGGCGGCGACAAAACGGGCGACGACCGTTGGTACCAGAAGTACGTACCGCAAGCCGATGATTTGTACGACGAACACTTGAGAACCCTGCAACTCTAGGGGGCCGCATGGCCAAGAAGTGGAAGGACCTTATCGCGCGGATGCCGGCAGACCGCCAGGCACGCATTGCCGAGGGCACCGCCAAGCTCATCGCCGAGATGCCGCTGCACGAGCTGCGGCGCGCACAGGAGCTCTCGCAGGAGCAACTCGCTGAGCTGCTTGGCGAAAAGCAGCCGAGTATCTCGAAAATGGAGCAGCGGACTGATATGTACATCAGCACGCTCCGGCGCTATATCGAGGCCATGGGTGGAGAGCTGGACATCGTTGCCCGGTTCCCCGTGGGAAGCGTGCGCATTACGCAGTTCGCCGAGAATGGGAACCGCGACGTCGCGTAGAGGCATGATGATCATCATCATGTGGGCCCTGGGCGACCAATGCGAATAGCCTACGATCCCCAAGTCGATGCCCGGGAGCGCGTAAATAATGCAAGGATCTCCGGCCGCGACTGAAGTGGCGCGGCGCCACTGGGCGCGCGCCGCCGGCGACACCAGCACGC
>DASYVW010000393.1:0-3630 GCA_035936675.1 Gemmatimonadales bacterium | reverse complement strand
TGGGCACAGCACTCACGAAGTTCATCATCCCCGCAAAAGAAACCGCTCGTTTCCGCGACCAACTCGATCTGGTCAGCGTGGACGAGCGGCGACTCTTCCCCGACCTGGACGGCGTGGCGGCCGAGATGCGGCGGTACTACTCCTGAGCGGGCGTGATCAATTCGGCAGGCCCGTCGCCGGTGCGTGGCCCCGGCCCGCGAGTCTGGCCTCGGCCTTGTCATTATCGCCCTGGGCCAAGAGCACCGCGTATCGGTCTACCGGCGCCCATATGGTCTTCAGCTGGACGAAATCTCCGGGACGCCAGCTGGACGCCACCGGGCGCTGGCTGAGGCGGATCTCCCATACGCTGCCGTCTTCCAGCATGACATAGCGGCCGTCTTCGATCACCTGCCGAACATAGAGACCCAGTGGCAGGGCGACTCGATAGCAGCGCTGGCCGCAGCCGACAGCATCGGACGAGCCTGCGGATGACGCACTCTGGGCCTGAGCGGCGGCGGGGGCGGCCAGAGTAAGAGCGAGAACGGGAATCAGGAACGCGATCTGGCGAAGCATCTTCACGGGGGCACCCTCCATCGTTTGTACATCAATGATACAGCAAGATTCAGTAGTCCGCAGTGAGCTGCCATGTAGTGCCGGCGCAACGACGGACAGGTCCAGCTGCGGGATATTCGGGCCGACGCCTTCCGCTAAAGGCTCACCGGGTTTACATATGAGGGCTGAAAACGAGTGGATCTTGGACCAGGGAACCGAGGAGAAAGACTTGTGAGACGTGGTGGACCCAAAGTAAGACTGGCTCGGCAGCTGGGCATTGCACTCACCCCGAAGGCGGCTCGGGTCATGGAGCGCCGGCCGAACCCCCCGGGGCAGCACGGCGCCACCCCGCGCCGCAAGGTGAGCGGCTACAAGAAACAGCTGGTGGAAAAGCAGCGGCTCCGGGCCCAGTACAACATGAGCGAGCGGCAGATGAGCAATGCTTTTGCCGAAGCCATCCGCCAGAGCGGGAATACCGGCGTGCGGCTGCTTCAGCTACTGGAGATGCGTCTCGATGCCGTGGTGCTGCGCGGCGGTTTCGTGCGCACGATCTACGCGGCCCGGCAGGCGGTGACGCATGGTCACGTGCGGGTCAACGGCAAGAAAGTGGATCGGCCGTCATTCCGGCTCACGCCTGGAGACGTGGTGTCGCTGGCAGAGAAGAGCAAGGAGATGGTGGCGTTTACCGGCCCTCTGGAGGTGGCTCGCCCACCGGCCTATCTGGAGCTCGACCGCGAGAAGCGGAGCGTGCGGGTGCGGGAGGTGCCGGAGAGAGAGCAGATCCCGATCCAGTGCGAGACCTCGCTGGTCATCGAGTACTACTCCCGTTGAGCCGATAGCATCCGGCAAAAATGCGGCGACGCGGGGGCCTCTACGTGGAGGCCCCTTTCATTTGTCGCATCACTTCGCATGTTCGTACAGGACAATGGCTTACATGTGTCTAAATGGTTGACAGTCCGCAGTCCGCTGCATGCCTTGCGACCCGCCCCGGGACTCCCGTAGGATCAAGTAAGCGCCTCATCAGCAAGCCCGTGCAACCTTTGCATGCTGGTCCATCGGTCGTCGGCCGGTGCCACGAGGAGTTCTCGATGCCTACCAAATCCGGCAAAGCCACGATCCTCGTGGTGGACGACGAAGTCTCCCTCCGTCAAGTGTTGGTCCGGCAACTTCGCAGTGAAGGCTACAACGTGGTCGAGGCAGGATATGGCTTAGAAGCGCTCGCCGTCGCCCGGTCCTCAGCGGGGCCGATAGATCTTGTGCTCAGCGATATCGTCATGCCCGGGATGATAGGCACCGAGCTCGCTCAACGTTTGTTGGCCGAACATCCTGGTATCCGGGTGGTGCTCATGTCCGCGCACACGCTCGATCCAGTGGCCGATCCGAGCGGCCGCCCAGGGAGTGTGCCGGTGCTTGCCAAGCCGTTCGAGGGCCAGAAAATGCTGGCGTTGGTCGAGCTCTTTCTCAATACGACGCCGGAGGTGGCTTGAGTTTGCGGCTTGACGATTTACTGACGATGCGGCAGATGCAGAGCGAGATTGCGCGGATTCTCCCGAGAGGCGCCGGTCGGAATCGAACCGACGAATGGAGGTTTTGCAGACCTCTGCCTTACCACTTGGCTACGGCGCCGGGGAGAGAGAAGCTAGCGTCCCGCAACGAGATGTGGTAGCCCGAAATTCCACCCTCCACACAGCACATTGACCGCGATCAGGGGCTCGAGTGGCCCACCCTTGCGGGCGCGCGAATATGGGCGACCATTAGGAAGCGGTTTCCCCGGGTAACAGCAGTACACGCAAGGAGGGTCGAGTGCAGGAGACTATGCGGGAGGCTCGGCTGCGACCGGAATACGCCGACCTGTATCCCGGAGTGCAGCCCGATGTCTGGCTGCCGGCCACGGTCGTGGGCCAGCAGCTCCTGCTCTGGCACCTCGCGACCGCCGCCACCCCTCAGGGTGAGCGGCTGATGGCAGATGGGCACTTCGAATTTCGGGGGGGCCTCGCGCGGGGTCCCAGTAATGGAACCAGGACCCGCGCCGGGGATCAGTAGCGGTCAGTGAACCAGGGGCCGGCTCAGTTGTGCCAGACCGGGTTCGGTAGTGGCGTGGAGATAGGCGTTGGGGTCGTGCTCGATCGCGCCCTCGGGCAGGTAGTTGTATGCCGGACCGAGCTCGCGTCGGATGCGGGACGCATAGAACTCCGGTAACTGGGTGGTCTCTCCCTCCATGTAGCGCCGCACCGACCGATCGGTCTCGAGCAGACCGCTGATCGTCTCGTGATACCGGATCCGGCCGAACCCCTCCGACGACACAGCCCGCACCACGTTCATCCACTTCGGGATCATCGTCGGCGTCGCCGGAATCCGGCGAGCGATCGCCTTCCATGAGAACGAATAGCGGGTGACGTCCACCAGGTGCTTGTAGAACTCCGGCCAGGAGTAATTCTTGGGCCGGACATTCATCGCGTGGTTGTTGTTCAGGAAGTGGAACGGGAACGGGAGAACGCGGCCCGCCCGCTGATAATCCAGATTCATCGGTGCCGCCCGGCCGAAGGCCGAGAGCAGCGAGTACGCCGGGAACGCGCCCGGCGAGAGATCGATGAACTTCTTGGTCAGCTCGAACGGCTCCGGCCCCATATCGCCATCCAATCCCATCACGAAGTTGGTCTGGATGTAGGGGATGTAGCGCAGAATCATGTTCACATGCTCGGAGACCTGCAGGACCTTGTCCATCCCGGTCCGGCGGGTCTTTGACTTGTTGCCGAGATCGTACCAGGACTCGATGCCGGGCAGGATTGCCTGGAAACCGTTCTGGCGAAGCCGCTGGAGGTGCTTCTCCGACAAGAGCGACAGGCTACTCTCGGCGATATGCCGCATCCTGCCCTGAGGCACCGCGGCCTCGACCGCCTCCATGTAGTCGTCGAACCGCACCCCGAAATTGGGGTCGTGCCAGCCCACGATCGGGTTCTTGATCTTGGTGAGGAGGAACTTCAGATCGTCACGCAGCTGGACAAAGCTGAGCGGCTGGTAATCGACGGTCGAATCGATGCAGAAGCTGCAGGTGTAGGGGCAGCCGAGGCTGCCGATCATCGGCACGATCTTGATGGT
>DASYVW010000392.1:0-2867 GCA_035936675.1 Gemmatimonadales bacterium | reverse complement strand
CGTGCGTAGATCGGCCGCGCTCCGGCCCCCGAAGATCAGCTCGGCGTTGTCCTGAGGTGGCCCCAGATTGGAAGGACCAGCCGCCAGCAGGTAGACGTTGATGGCGGAATCGAGCTGGGTTATGACGTCGGCGTACACCTGGAGTTGCGAGTCGAACACCGGGGTCTGGTTGGTGGAATCGGCAGCCTGGCGGTAGGGCACGTCGCCCCACACATCGGCTGCCATGCCCATCACCAATGCCTCGTACACTTTGCCGATCCCGATGTAGGTCGAATCACCCAACTTCCGCGCCCGTTGCTGCATTTTCCGGATGTCCAGCAGACCACCGCCGCCGGAGAGGGTTCGGTTCGATCCATACACCGAGATCCACTCCGGGTCGATGGTGACCGGATCCATGCCGTAGCGGTCGAAGCCGATGCTCTGCCTCGAGTTTCCCGAGACCTGCTGGGTGTACTCCGCGGCGAGCCGGGCGATCTGGCCCTCGAACTGTACCGATTGGGCCGCCTGGACCCCGATATAGAGGGGTCCCGGGCGGGTGAGATTGAGAATGCTGTTGGGGTCCTGGTCTATCCCCGGCCCCGAGAGAAAATCGCTGCACCCTGCTGCGGCTATTGCAACCGTGAGGCTCAGCAGCGACTTGATCGTGTGCTTCATGGCTGACAGTCTCCTTGAAGTCGCGCTGGTCGTTAACGGTTGAGAGTGACGGAGAACACGTACGAGCGACCCTGCGGATTGTTGAAGTAGTCGATCCCGCGGACCGCCGTCGCCGATCCAAGCAGAGACGTTTCAGGGTCTACGCCGGTGTAATTGGTCCAGGTGACGAGGTTGCGGCCGGCGACTCGAAGGTCGATGCTGCCAAACCCGAGTACCCGGCTGACCCACTCCTGGTCGAAGGTGTAGCCGAGTGAAATCTCTCGCAGCTTGACGAACCCTGCGTCCTCGATGAACCCCGACACCGGCCCGTTGAAGATTCCGCCGGGGCCGGTAAACCAAGCTTCTCCCAGCGGAACCGGCGTCCCGGCGCCAGGTCCGGCTACTTGCTGACCCTGGAAGTAGGTCTGCCCGAAGACGTAGTTGCCGCCGTCGCGGAAGGTTTGCGACTCCAGAGTCCGGCCAAAGTGGTCGAGCGCGCCACGGGTTCCGTTATAGGCCTTCCCGCCGTGGCGGATGTCCAGCAGGCCACCGAGCGAAAGCTTCCGGACTCGCACCGACGTGCGCAGTGAGCCGGTCCACTTCGGGTTGGGATCGGCGAGAACATAGGTGCCCGCGGCATCCAGTTGCGGGTAGCCGGTCGCGTCGATGTAGAGAGCGCCGGCAGGCGCGCCTTGGCACTCCCCCGCGGTGTTGTCGATGTTGAGGTTATTGACCACGAGGCCGCGGCCGCAGCGGACGTAGTCGGAACCGTAATAAACGCCCAGCGGCTGTCCCTGGACGGCCACTCCTTGAACGCCCAGGCCGTTAGTACCACCGCTGAAGGGGAAGGGCGCGAACTGCACACCCGCTAGATCGGTCACCCGGCTGCGGTTCTGGGCCCACTGTACCCCTACGTCCCAGGAGAAGTTGCGGCTGGTGATGGGGCGAACATTCAGCGCCATTTCCACCCCGATGTTCCTGAGGGCGGCGGCGTTGGCCGGCTTTTCGGTGTATCCGGAGCTGCCCGCTACCGGGATGTTGAGGATTACGTCGGTGGAGTTCTGCCGATAATAGGTGACCCCAAAGTCGGCCTTGTCCCCGAACAGGCCGAGGTCGAATCCGGTCTCGAACTCCTTCACTCTCTCGGGGCCCAATCGGTCGGTGGGCACATTGTATCGCGTGATCAGGCCTCCGACGCCGTTCTGCTGGGTGGAGCCGGCCGGACCCCACCCCCCGTCGGTAATCGCGCCCGAAATCAGCACGCTTTGAAGCAGGTAGGGAGCCGGCTGGGTGCCGCTCTGGCCGTACGCAGCGCGCAGCTTACCAAAGGTCAACAGGCGGTTCTCGCCCTCCTGGCCGCGGTAGAACGTCCAGGCTGCGCTACCCTTGGGGAACCAGTTCCGCCGATTGGCGATGCCGAAGCTGGAGGCACCGTCGTTCCGGATGGCCGCCGTCAGGTAGAGCTGGTTGAAGAGATCGGCCGTAGCCTGAGCGAAGTACGACTCGAGCCTGACCGTGGTGCGGAAGTCGTAGGGCGGCAGTTGCTGAGCGGTGTTGGCCAGATTGAACGGCTCAGGCGCAATGAGGTCGGTGCCCTGGACTTGCCGTGTCTGATAGCTCTGAGAGTTGAGATTCTGACCGATCGTCACCGACCCGGACCAGGCCGGGCTCAGCTTGTAGTCTGCCGTGGCGGTCAGGTTGTGATCGATTTGCGACGTCTTGATGTACCCCGCATTGACGCCGCCGACTCCGCTGACGCCGGTGATCGTTGAATTCGAGTTCTGCCAGGGGTAGCCCTGGGTACGCTCGTCGGCGGCGTAGTCGAGACCGAGTGTGTAGTTGAATCGGAGCCAGCGGACGGCGGTGAACTCCGCGTTGATTCCACCGTACGTCCGGCCGACCTGTGACTCGGCGGGCGCCTTGAATGCCACGAACAGCGGATTGTCGTAGGATCGGGTCAGCTTCTCGGACCCCGGCCCCGGGTTGGGAAAGCGGTAGGTCCGCTGCTGCCCATTATTCGGATCGAGATACTGCCGGTTGTCGTAGTCGATCGGGGTCCGCCAGGCGCCGAGGAGGAGGCCGTCGGTGCTGTTGCGCGACACCACGAAGCCGCCATCGCCGGCCACGTAGGCCACGTTGGCCCCGACCTTGAGGTTGTCGAAGATTCGGTGGGAGCCGTTGAACCGAACCGAGATCCGCTGGTACTTATTGTTGGGCCCGACCACGATGCCCCG
>DASYVW010000391.1:0-11668 GCA_035936675.1 Gemmatimonadales bacterium | reverse complement strand
ACTCGGCCCGAATGCGTGCGCCACCTGCCACGGCGACGTGCAGCGGATGCCCCAGGTCTTCAAGGTGAACAACGTCGACCGAATGGGTTTCTGCATCACGTGTCACGTCGAGCGCAAAGTGTCGCGAGATTGCTCGGTATGTCACTATTAGTCGCGAGTCTGGAGTCGCGAGTCGCGGGCCGTGAGCATACCGGTTTGATGCATCCAGTCCTCGACTCGTGACTCGTGACACCAATCGGAGTCTGAATTGCTGACGAACCACAGTCCACGATCGACCGCCGTCGCTTTCTCACCGTCATGGGTGCCTCAGGAGCCGGCGCTGTGGCCCTCTCCGGCTGCTCCACGGCCCGGGTCGAGAAGCTGATTCCGTACCTGGTCCAGTCGGAGGATCAGGTCCCCGGCGTGGCAACCTGGTACGCGAGCAGCTGTACCGAGTGTCCCACCGGATGTGGCGTGCACGTGCGCACCCGGGAAGGACGCGCGGTCAAGCTGGAGGGAAACCCGGAGCACCCGATCAATCACGGCAAGCTCTGCTCCCGGGGACAAGCGGCGCTCCAGGGCCTCTACAATCCAGGCCGGCTGAAGGGCCCGATGGCGCGCGAGGCTGGTGGCAGTTGGCGGGAGATCACCTGGGATGACGCGATAGCCAGGCTGGCGGCGAAGCTGGGGACGGCCGGCACCCGGGTCGCGGCCATCTCCGGTGCAGGACGAGGAACCTTCTCCGATCTGCTCACCGAATGGGTCGGCGCGCTGGGAGGACGGGTGGTTCGCTACCAGCCGTTCGCGTGGGAGCCGCTCCGCGCGGCCAACCGGCAGGTGTTCGGCGTGGACCAGCTTGCCGCCCACGACTTCGCCAAGGCGAAGTACATCCTCTCGTTCGGCGCCGATTTCCTGGAGACCTGGCCCGGGGCCATGGAGCACCAGCGCGGGTTCGCCCAGTCGCACGGGTTCTCCGGAGGCGACGTCGCCAAGTTCGTGTACGTCTCGCCCCGGATGAATCTCACCGGGCTCAACGCCGATCAGTGGCACTCCATTCGCCCCGGCTCGGAGGCCGCGCTGGCGCTGGCGATGGCCAATGTGCTGCTGGCGGGGCGGGGTGGGAACCCGGGGCTGCTGAGTGCTATCAGTGACTTCACTCCACAGATGGCGGCCCAGGAGACCGGCCTTCCGGCCGCCACCATCGAGCGGCTGGCCCGTGAATTTGGCGCGGCTCGCCCGAGCCTCGCGGTGGCGGGCGGCGTCGGCAGCCAGCACGTCGGGGCCACCGAGGTCTGCGCTGCAGTGAACATCCTGAACTTCGTCGCGGGGAACATGGGTGAAACGATCCACTTCGGCTCGGACATCGATGCCCCGGACGGATACGGCGCGTTGGGAACCCTGCTGGCTGCGATGGACGCCGGTGAGGTGGCGGTGCTCCTGGTGCACGACGCCAATCCAGCATACGCCCTCCCCAGGACGAGCGGATTTGCCGACCGGCTGCGCAAGGTGTCCTACAAGGTCTCGACCTCGATGTACCTGGATGAGACCGCCGCCTTGTGCGATCTCCTCCTGCCTCAGCACCACGCACTGGAGCGATGGGACGACCTGCGGCCCCGGGCCGGGGTGTATAGCCTGATGCAGCCGGTGATGGAGCCGGTATTCAACACGCTGCCGGCCGGCGACGCGCTCCTCCGCACGGCCAAGAAGCTGGGCGGCCCGCTGGCCAAGTTCACCGCTCCCACCTACCAGGCACATCTCCAGTCCCGCTGGCAGGCGTTGGCAACGGAACGGCGGGAGAGCGACTTTGCTGCGTTCTGGCATGGGGCCGTCCAGCGGGGCGGTTTCTTCGTCGAGACTCGTGCCGCACCGCCGGTGACTCTCGCGCCGGGCGCCGCCCGGATTACGTACACCAAGCCGAAGTTCGATGGCGATGGGGAGTTCGTCTTCCTTCCCTATCCCCACGGGAACCTCTACGACGGCCGCGGGGCGAACAAACCCTGGTTGCTCGAGAACGCCGACCCCGTTACCAAGATCACCTGGCATTCCTGGGTGGAAGTGAATCCCGAGACGGCGCGGAAGATGGATCTGCGGGACGGCGATGTGGTGCGGGTTACCTCGCCACACGGCAGCATCGAATCGCCGGTCTATGTCTATCCCGGGATGAGCTCGGACGTCGTAGCCATGCCGCTTGGATTCGGTCACACCGAGTACGGCGCCTACGCCAAGGACAGGGGAGAAAACGCGCTCGACTTGCTCGCTGCCCCACGGGGAGACTTCCTGCCCTATGCCTCGACCCGGGTCACCATCACCAGGACACGGGAGCACCGGAAGCTGGCGTCGATTGCCGGAGTTCCCCGGCAGCTCGGCCGGGGGATCGCCGAAGCGGTCTCGTTGGAGGCAGCGCGCAAGGGCCTGACGATCGAGCAGGCGTACCTCGCAGAGGGTCTCGAGAAGCACGAGGCGAACACCGAGCAGGAGCTCGAGGCCCTGAAAGGCTGGAGCGAGACCCAGGAGCAGGCCACCAAGCACGGCAACTATCAGGGAGACCATTTCCGCTGGGGCATGGCGATCGATCTGGCGAAGTGCACCGGCTGCCAGGCGTGTGTGACGGCGTGCTACGCCGAGAACAACATCCCCACCGTCGGTGAGGGCGAGATCCGCAAGGGCCGCGAGATGACCTGGATCCGGATCGAGCGCTACTGGGAGGGAGGAGAGGAACCGAACGAGCCGCTGGCGGCGCGCTTCATTCCAATGCTGTGCCAGCACTGCAGCAACGCGCCCTGCGAGCCGGTTTGCCCGGTGTATGCGGCCTATCACACTCCTGATGGGCTCAACGGCCAGGTCTACAACCGCTGCGTCGGTACCCGCTACTGCGCCAACAACTGTCCGTACAAGGTGCGCTACTTCAACTGGTACAAGTACAACGAGTCTGCCTGGCCGGCGCCACTTCACCTGCAGCTGAATCCCGATGTGACGGTGCGGGCCCGCGGCGTTATGGAGAAATGCACCTTCTGCATCCAGCGGATCCGGGGGGCACAGAACGACGCCCGCCTGGAGGACCGGCAGATCCGCGACGGCGAGTTCACCACCGCGTGCGCCCAGGCCTGCCCGTCGGATGCGATCGTGTTCGGCAATGCCGCGGATCCCGGCAGCAGGGTGGCTCAACTTCAGCTGGACCCTCGCGGCTACCGGGTGCTCGAGGACCTCAATACCCGGTCGGCAATCACCTACCTGGCCAAGGTCCAGCTCCCGGCGGAGGCGTAACCGATGGCTGCCACCACCCATCCGGTCGCCCACGACGGCCATAGTATGACCCAGAGCCACGCGGACATCACCCGCGACGTCGTCGCGACGCTGGGCCCCCCGACTCGCGGATACCTGGTCCTGCTGTTCGGAGCGGTATCGCTCCTCCTGGTCGGGATTCTTACCTTCCTTATCCTCGTGAAGGACGGGCTGGGACACGCCGGGTACAACCCGCCGGTGTTCTGGAGCGTGTACATCACCACGTTCGTCTTCTGGATCGGTATCGGTCACGCCGGCACGCTGATCTCCGCCATCCTGTTCCTGTTCCGGTCTCCCTGGCGCACCGCCGTCTATCGGTCCACCGAGGCCATGACCGTGTTCGCGGTCATGACCGCCGGCCTCTTCCCGATCATCCACATCGGGCGTCAATGGGTCTTTTATTGGTTGCTGCCCTATCCCAACCAGCGGTTTCTCTGGCCCAACTTCAAGTCGCCGCTGCTCTGGGACGTGTTCGCTATCTCCACCTACCTCACGGTGTCGACCACCTTTCTGGCCTTTGGTCTGCTGCCCGACGTGGCGGCGGTGCGTGACAAGGTGTCCGGCTGGCGGAAGACGGTCTACTCGTTGACCTCGGTCGGCTGGCGGGGCACCAACAACCAGTGGCGGCACTACTCCCGGGCATACCTCTACCTGGCGGCCCTCGCCACGCCACTGGTCCTCTCGGTCCACTCGGTGGTGTCCTGGGATTTCGCGGTGAGCCTGGTGCCGGGCTGGCACGGGACGATCTTCGCGCCGTACTTCGTTGCCGGCGCCATCTACTCCGGGATCGGGATGGTACTCACCCTGATCATTCCGCTCCGGCGGGCGTTCAGGATCGAGCATCTGATCACCGACTACCACTTCGACAACCTGGCGAAGCTGACGCTTCTGACCGGCTCGATTCTGCTGTACGCCTATGCGATGGAATACTTCGTCGCCTGGTACAGTGGAAACATCTTCGAGCAGACCACGTTCTACCGGCGGGCCTTCGGCCCCATGTGGTGGGCCGGCTGGACCATGATTATCTGCAACGCGTTCGTCTCCCAGTTGCTGTGGTTCCGGAAGATCAGGGTCAACATCACCGCGCTGTTCGTGATCTCGATCTTCATCAACATCGGGATGTGGTTCGAGCGCTTCGTCATCATCGTCTCCTCGTTGAGCAACGACTACATCCCCTGGGCCTGGGGACAGCTCAATCCGACCTGGGCCGACTGGGGGATCCTGGCCGGGTCGTTCGGTTGGTTCGGCATGTGGTTCCTCCTGTTCGCCAAGAACTTCCCGATCGTGGCCATCCAGGAGATCAAGGAGATGATCCCGATGCCGCGGAAGCGGGGAGGCCACTGATGGCGCTGCTCAAGCGGCGGCTGGCTCGGGTGCCTGGGCTCCTGGCGTCGTTCGTGCACGTGGATGCGGCGGCGGACGCCATCCGCGCCATCCGGGCGCTGGGGATCCGCGATCTGACCGTCTATACCCCCGCTCCCAACCACGAGATCGAGGAGGCGTTGGGCCAGCGGGTGAGTCCCGTGCGGCTTTTCACCCTGATCGGCGGCTTGAGTGGCTGCGCCGCCGGCTTCGGCATGACGATCTGGATGTCCAACGATTGGCCGGTACTCGTCGGCGGAAAGCCGATCGCGTCGATTCCCCCCTACGTGGTCATCGCATTCGAGCTGACCATTCTGCTCGGCGCGCTCAGCACCGTAGCGGCAGTGGCGTTGTTCTCGGTGCTCAATGGCAGGCCGGGGGCGGCCTACGATCCGCGGTTCAGCGACGACCAGATCGGCATCTTCGTGCCGGCGCCCTCCGATCAGGCTGGGCGGGTGGAGCAGCTGCTCCGTTCCGCCGGTGCGGTGGAGGTGCGCCATGAGGCGTAAGGCACTCCTCGCCGTCCTGTTGCTCTGCTCGGGCGCTTGCGATTTCTACTACTACCGGCTGCCGTCACCGGACGACCTCTGGTATGTGATCCCATGGTTCGATCACATGATCCACGCGCGCTACATTCGCCCCTATGAAACGCAGCAGGTACCGCGGTATTCGCCCGAGGGGAGTGTCCCGGTGAGCGGCGGCGAGCCCGATTGGTCGGCCGAGTGGATCTCCGGCAAAACCACAACCGCCAATGCGCTGAAGAGCCCGTTCGCCATCGGTGCAGCCCCTGCGCACTCGGCCGGTCCGAGCGCTCCGACGATCCCGCGGGAGGTCGAAGCGGCCGGCGACACCCTGTATCAGAATTTCTGCAGCGTCTGCCATGGCCCTACTGGCAACGCCGACGGCACCGTGTCCCGGCAGATCGGCGCCCCGTCCCTCCTGACCGCCCGAGCGCGAGCCTACAGCGACGGCTACATCTACAGCATCATTCGCTACGGTCGCAGCCTCATGCCGCGCTACGGCGACAAGGTGTACGCTCCGGCAGATCGCTGGGCCATCGTCAACCATGTCCGCAAGCTCCAGGCCCAGGCGCCCGCGCCGGCGGCCGCTCCGGGAGCGGCTGTCCCCCTTCCGCCGGGGCCCAGCGCCACTGGTTCAACCGCCACGGTGCCACGATGAGTCCCACGCTTCGTGAGCGCCTGATTCAGCGGGCGGTGGCCGCACGCTACGATCTGTTCCTCGGAGTGGGCGCGGGCCTCGCCATTCTCGGCTTGATCCTCTTTGTCCAGGCGTTGGCTGGGGGCGCTGCCGATCGGGCCTGGCATCTCTTTCACGTCAACTGGATTTACTTCACCGGCCTGGCCGCCGGGAGCGTGGCCTTTGCCGCGGTACAGAAGATCACGAACGCCAGGTGGTCGGGATTGATCATCCGCTTCGCCGAGGCGGGGGTGGCGTTTCTGCCGGTATCGCTCATCGGCTTGGTGTTGATCTTTACGGCGGGCTATCACTCGATCTACGGCCCGATGGAAGCCGCCCTGCCCGGATTGCAGCACGCGAAAGCGGTGTGGCTGTCCCACGATTTCATGTTCTCCCGGCTCGGGTTGGGATTGCTTGCACTCTCCATTGTGGGGTGGAAGCTGGTCAAGGCCGACCTGATCCCCGACATGTACGCCGCCCGGGCCGTGGTCTCGGGTGGCCGGCGCGCTCTCTTCGAGCGTTTGTCACAGGGGTATCAGGCAAGCTCCTCGGGGGCGTTCGAGCACGAGTCGCGAATCCGCCGTCTCGGCCCGCTGTACGCAGTGATCTACGTGTACGTGCTCACCCTGGTGGCGTTCGACGGGATCATGGCGCTCCAGCCGCACTGGTTCTCCAATCTGCTGGGCGGCTTCATCTTCATGGGAGCGTTTCTCGGCGCCCATATGCTGCTGGCGCTGTTGATGATCTACGGATCTGCCCACTTGGGGATCTCGGATCTGGTCTCGCCCAAGCAGCGCCACGATCTCGGCAAGCTCTGCTTCGGGTTCAGCGTCTTCTGGACCTACCTGATGTGGGCCCAATTCCTCGTGATCTGGTACGGCAATATGCCGGAAGAGACCGGATTCGTCTTCGCGCGGCTCTGGGGCCACTGGCTCCCCGTGGCCAAGGCTGTCGGCATCGGCATGTTTATCATCCCGTTCTTTGGTCTCCTTGGGGTAGCTCCCAAGAAGTCGCGGATCACTCTCGGATTTTTTGCCAGCGTGAGCCTCACGGCACTCTGGCTCGAGCGGTACCTGCTCGTCATGCCGTCCATCACCGTGCTGCCGGGCCCTACGTTCGGGCTACCCGAGCTCGGCCCAACCCTCGCGTTTGCGGGGCTGTTCCTGCTCTCCTATGGGTTGTTCGGCCGCACCTTCCCCATGCTCTCTCCCCGGCTGGCCGAGATCACGCTGGACCGCGAGCGGGGTCACACGTTCATGGCTTCGGAGTTTGATCACGAGGAAGGGCCGCGAGACTATGTGTCGCCCGAGCTTCTCGAAAGGCGGAGCAGGCCTCGCTGAATTAGAGTCGCGAGTCACGAGTCTCGAGTCGGTATCCAACGACAAACAACCCTCCAGTGCAATCACCGGAGGGTTGTTCACTTTGTAATTTCGCAACTCGCGACTTTTGACTCGCGACTACTTACTCCGCATCTCCGCATTCAATCTGCGAATCATGGCGAGGAGGCTGTCCGAAGGCAGGGCGCCGGTGATCACGAGCATGCGATCGCCGCGTTGCATGGCCATGGTGCGGTCGGTGTGATCGGTGTGGCTGGGGACCGAATCGCGCGGAGCCGAATCGCCCAGGGTCATCGTCGGCATCGGGTCCGACATCGCCCGACGGGCGAGAAGGTGTGAGACGTCGCTGGTCGGGCCTTCGATCGTGCGAATGACCTCACCCGATGCGAGCTGTTGGGCCACCACCATCAGCGGCTGCTTACTCTGCTCGCTCGTTTGAACCTGGACTTGAACCACCGGCAAGCCGTCGATGTGGGGCAGCTTGTCGCCGGCTTCGGCCTGTGCGCCCGCCCACGACATGGTGCGCCACATGCCGTCCAGCTCGAATCCCACCTCCGAGCGCGGAATGTCGATCGAGGAGAGCTCGAGCGCCGGCGGCGGGATGACGCGGGGAAGCGCGGTCGAGGATTGGGCGGCAACGTGCTTCACGGCCGGCCGGCGCCTGGACGGCTGAATCGTGGCCGTGTCGGGGTGGGCGGGACGGTAGTCGGCAGGCGCGGCGACACGGGTCGAAACCGGCAGCGTAGCGACTTGTCCAGCCGCAGGCCGCGCGACAGACTCATGCGGCCGGAGGAGGAAGCTGGCCGTCCAGCCCAACCCCACCGCGGCCACCAAGCTCGCCGCCCAGGCAGCTACCTGCGCTCGGCGCCGGCGGGCGGAAACCTGGCTGGCGGCACGGCGGCGGAGCGACTCGAATTCGGGAGGGAAGGCACGAGCGGGAGCGAGCTTGGACAGGAGCGCCGTGGTCCGGTCTCGGAGCGCGGCGATCCCGTCTCTGGCGGCCTGACACGAGGGACAGGCGGCCAGGTGACTCTCAATCTCCACGCACTGCGACCGGCTCAGACCCTGGTCGAGATAGGCGTGCAGCTCGTCCTCAGGAATGTGCCGCATGGCTCCCTTCGATGGTGTGCTGCCGGTCATGCGCGTCGATCAGGCGGCGCCGGGCCCGGGCGAGCGTCGTGCCTACGGCGCCTAGAGCCAAGCCGGTTTGGGCCGCGATCTCGGGGTAGCTGAGGCCGGCGTCCCACAAGAGGAGAATCTCCCGGTCCCGCGGCGTCAACGTGCTCAGCGCTTGCTGTACCGAGGCTACCCGCTCGTCGTGCTCCACCAGAACATCGGCGGCCGGTTCCACGGTCGGTTGCGCAACCGGGTCGGCCTTGAGCAGGGTGAGGTGCCGCTTGCGCCGCACTGCCGCACGGGCTTCGTCCCTCGCAAGGTTGGCCGCCACCGCGAACACCCACGCCCTGGGCTTCTCGGGCCGATGGGTCAGGGCCCTCACAAACACCTCCTGGGCCAGGTCCTCGGCACGCTCCGCGTCCCATACCTTGCGGTAGAGAAAGCGCACCACGGCCGTGTAAGTGGTCTGGTAAAGCTGTTCGAGCTCGTCCGTCACTCGCTCTCCTCAGAACCCGCAGGAAGGCCGGAACTGTCCGGCTGGGTCGTCCAAGAGGACGGCCCAATTCCAGGAACTTGCACAGTCGTGGTCCCGCTCACCCCAGGCGCATGCCGCGCTTGGAGAAGACGCACCCGGGATGGAGCCCCTGCTTCTTCTCCGGCCACTCGCTGCAGAGGTCCGGTTTTGCGGGTCGGCCATCCGCGCGTTGCCGCCCATGCAGGGTGCAGCCGATCCCATCATCGTCGAGATAGGCGCAGGTGGAAATGATCTCTGCCTCGATGGAGAAATCGCCCGCCCGTTCCACCTTGCAGAGATACGGTGAGCGGCGAGAACGCACCAGGGCCTCCAGCCGGCGTTGCCGCTTGGTACACATGATCTCGATCTGAAGGTCGCGGCAACACGCCGCCCCGCGGGTATTGTCGGCGGTTCGGCACGAGGCCAGGGCGCACGGGTTGGCCGCAGCGAGAACCGGAAGACTACGGGGAGGGGGCGGGAGCGCCCGGACGGCGGTCCGCCGGTTTTCGACAATGAGAAACTGGTCCCGGCCTAGCTGGCGGGGTTGCTCCCGTCGGACGGGCCCACGTGGCGCGGTCCCGGTGAAGCCGTAGGCCCCACAGCGGGCGGTGCTCCCGTCTGCCTGCAAGAAGCGGCAGGGGACGTGCAGCGTGGCGTCGATGTAGAGCTCGCCCTCATCTTCCCAGATGTCATAGAAGCTGATGTGCTGAGTGTGACCGATGAGCCAGGTGGACTCGTGATCCAGGGAGGCGTTCCCCTCTTCGAGAGCACCCACCCGAAGGACAACCGGTACCGCCCGGCACTGGGGGCCGAGAGAGCGACAGGGCGGGGCCAGGGGGGCCTTGTTCTGGCGTGTCGTTTTGACTGTGGATTCCATGCGCACCCAGGGAGAAGTGACTAGTTCTGCCGAAAACTAACGATCCTGACCGGGCCAGGCACCGCCTGAAGAACCACTACCGTTTGCTGACTCGGCGCTTATAGTTGTGAAAGGGTTCACAGGGCGGGAAACTTCATGTTCGGAGGCGGAGCGGCGACAATGCGGATGACTTCGATGGTGGCGGAGCTGGCCGTGATTTTGGCGGCGTGCGGCGGCGAGAAGAAGGCTGAACAGCCGGCGGCAGGGGGGGACTCAGCAGGCACCCCGGCGGCGGCCCCGGCCCCGGCTCCGGCGGCGGCGCCAGCCGCAACGGGCAAGACCCACGATGTGAACATGGTCCTCGATGGATCCAAGTACAAGTACGACCCCGATAACCTGACGATTCAGTCGGGCGACGTGGTTCGCTATCACAACAAGAGCGGCGGGCCGCACAACGTGTCGTTCTGGCCCGACAGCGTTCCCAAGGGCGCTGCCGACGTGCTCACGAAGAACATGCCGGATCAGATGGCCCCACTTCAGGGTCCGCTCCTGACCGAGCCCGATGCTGTCTATCAGGTGAGCTTCGCCGGTGCCCCGAAGGGCGACTACCATGTCTACTGTCTTCCGCACCTCGCCCTGGGCATGAGCGGTAAGGTCACCGTTAAGTAAGAGAGCAAGAGCGTAAGCGGGAGTAAAATACGTAAGCGGTGAGCGGGGTGCTCCGTCTTGGCGGGACACCCCTTTTCCGTACCACCCAGTCACACGCCTATCCTGGGGTTCTCTCGGCTACCGCGTACACCCCTGCTTTCCCGCTCACGCTTTTTGTTGCTCCGACCAGCCACGTCACCAGCCCGCCCACCGCCAGTCCGGCCAGCGCGTCCACGCCATAGTGCATCTGGCAGTACACGACCCCGATGGTGAGCAGAGCGGTAGGTATCAGGAGCACGAGTCCGAGACGGCGGGAGGCCCGCATCGCTGCCAGGGTTGCGGCGAGAGCAGCCGCCACGTGAGATGACGGAAAGGCCGCCCCGTATGAGCTACCGGTGGCGAGCGCCTCATAGGCCAGACGAGCCGGCAGATTCTGGATGAACCAGGCGGACGGGCGGGCGAACTCGTAATAGGGTCCCGCCACCGGGAAAAAGATAAAGCAGAGATAGCAGGTGACGAACGTCGCCATGACGACGAGCACGAAACGGCGCACCGCGGCCAGGTCGCCCTTCCAGGCAAAGTAAAGGGCGGGCGCCGAGAGGATCAGGTAATACGACAGGTAGGCGGCGTGAAACACCGTGGACCAGAAAGCGCTCGGCGCGGCCTGCCACCAGTCCCGGCTGATTTGCCCTCCAAAGACGAGCAGCTCCCAGTGGCGTACCAATGCGTCGTGAACCAGCACGCCTGGGGGGTTGAGAACGTCCAGCTCGCTGTACAGCCCAGGTAATAGAAAGAGAGGGTAAAGCTCACGGATCGTGCGGCCGACCGGCCCCAGGCCGGGGCGAGTCACGAGGAAAAGCAGCACTACGAAAAGTGCGTGGGCCAGGAGCAGCCACCAGCAGGCCGGCTGGCTCGAGACCCGCACCGCGGCAATGACAGAAACCACTCCCAGGTACCCGAGCAGCAACAGGTCCACCGCCCGGAGTGGACTACCCCGGGTCCCGCTGCGGTCCTGGGTCGCCACATTCACGGCTACAGCCACCCAGCCTTCCGATACCAGCTATACGTGTCGGCGAGACCGCTGGGCAGGTCGTACCGGGCGCGCCAGCCGGAATCGCGCGTCAGGGGAGACGGGTCTCCGGTCCAGGCCGGCTGGAAAAACTCGTTCGCCTTGTCGGTCGTAAGGATCGTGACCTGCCGGGTGAGCCGGGCCGAGGTTTCGGTGACGGCGAGCAGCGCGCGCGCGAGCGCCTGCGGCACTCTGAGATGTATGACCGAGCGCCCCATCGCGGCACCGACCGCTTGCCCCAGGTCGCCGCTGGTGAAGACCTGAGGGTGACACGCGTGGTAGGTCCCGCCGATAGTCGTCGGGGCCTT
>DASYVW010000390.1:0-18031 GCA_035936675.1 Gemmatimonadales bacterium | reverse complement strand
CTGCCCCGCTGCCCACCCGCCCAGAGGGCACCCGCCCCGCCGCCCTGCCGATACATTCTTCCGGCCTCTTGTCGTCCCGGAACCGCAGGAACACCGGCTGCCGGAGCAATCCTTCGTCGGTCCACTCGGTGAACTCCACCTCACATACCTGCCGAGGCTCTACCCAGGTGATTCCCTTCTCGTTCGGAATCGGGCCGACGCACGCGGGGTCGGGCCTGCGAGAGGCCTCCAGCTCCCGACGGACCTGCGACAGCTGGGTGTCGCTGAATCCACTTCCCGCTCGCCCGGTGTAGGTAAGCTTCCCCTCGACATATTGCCCCAGCTGTAGTGCCCCGAAGCCGCTGCGGGCGCCCTTGGGCGCGCTGAACCCCACCACCACGAAATCGTCCGACCGGCGGGTCCTGATCTTGAGCCACGTCGCTGAGCGGCCCGCGCGATACGGTGACTCCGCCCGCTTGGCAACGATGCCCTCCAGGCCAAGCTTCTGCACCTGCTCGTAGAGCACCTTGCCTTCGTTCTCGAAGTGATCGAGAAAGCGGATGACTCCGGCCGCGGGGAGCAGCTTCCGGAGCAGCGCCTTGCGCGTCGAAAGCGGCAGCGGCCGCAGGTCGAAGTCATCCACCCCGAGCAGATCGAAGGCGAAGTAGGTGACGGGGTTCTCGACCATGGCGTGGCGGATGTCGAGCTCGCGGCGGAGGCGAGCCCGCTGCTGGAGTCGCTGGAAGCTGGGCCGTCCGGCCTCATCGAGGGCCACGATCTCCCCGTCCAGCAGCAGTCGGTTGAACGGGAGCGCAGCCAACGCTCGGATGACCTCCGGAAATCCGGCAGAGAGGTCGTTGCCATTTCGGGAGAGCAGACGGGCCGTTTCGCCCCGGGCCCCCAGCACCCTGTAACCGTCCAGCTTGAGCTCGAAGAACCAACCCGCAGCCGTGAAGGCGTTGTCTCTCGCTTCGGCGAGCATCAGCTGGACCGTTTCCGGCCGCACCGTTCTGTTCGGCGCACCGAGCCGTTCCAGATCGGCCGTGATGCCTGCGGCCGGCGTTCGGCCGGCCTTGAGGTCTTCCACCGTGAGGCCGGAGAGGACTGACTCCTCTGGCGGCGCCTCGCCTCCGGAGGACGCGTATCCGTCGCGCTCCTTGATGAAGAGCCACTCCTTCTCGCCCTTCTTGAGCTTCACCAGCGTCCACACCCCGTGGAGCTTGATCCCACGGAGCTCGAAGAGCAGCTTGCCCTTGGCCAGCCCCTCGGCTGGATCGCCCACCGGCAGCCACTGTCCGCGGTCCCAGACGATCACTGCCCCCGCCCCGTAGTTTCCTTCGGGGATGAGGCCCTCGAAATCGCCGTACTCGAGCGGATGGTCTTCCACATGGACGGCAAGGCGCTTGTCAGCCGGGTCGAAGGACGGGCCCTTGGGAACTGCCCAGGAGCGCAGCACCCCCTCCATCTCCAGCCGCAGGTCGAAGTGCAGGCGACGGGCGGCATGCTTGTGGACCACGAAGAGTCCGCCGGCACCTGCCGACCCTGTGTCCTCTGATCCGGCCGGTTCCGGGGTGCGCTCGAGCGAGCGCTTGTCCCGGTAAGGGCCAAGGGGATCCGGTTTGGCGTGCGGCATGATGAGGAATTTACTTGGGTAATTACCGATAGGCTGGAACAGCGGCTCGGCTTGCGGGCGTCGCCCTTGCTGCGTATATAATTCGAATGCCTCCCAGATCAATCGCCACTGCCAACATCTCCTTCGGGCTGGTATCCGTCCCGGTCCAGCTCTATTCCGCGAGCGAGTCCTCCGCCACTGTCACCTTCAACATGGTGCACAAGGCGTGCGGCACCCGTCTGAAGCAGCAGTACATCTGTCCCAAGGACGAGGTCGTAGTGGAGAAGGACGAGATCGCCAAGGGATACGAGTTCGCCAAGGGCCAGTACGTCATCTTCTCACCCGAGGAGATCAAGGCGCTGGACGAGAAGGCGACCAACTCCATCGACATTGCCGAGTTTGTTCCCCTGACCGCGGTAGATCGCATCTACCTCGAGAAGGTGTACTACCTCGGGCCGGACAAGGGAGGCGATCGAGCCTACCGGCTGCTCGGCGAGGCGCTCAAGGACACGGGGCGCGCCGCGCTGGGCCAGTACTCCGCCCGCGGCAAGCAGTACTTGGTTCTGGTTCGTCCTTTGGATGGCGTGCTGGTCATGGAGCAGCTCCACTATGCGGCCGAGCTTCGCCCTGCGGCAGAGGTGCCGCACCCGGACACGCCGGTGAAGGAGGCCGAGCTCGCGCTGGCGCGGCAGCTAATCGAGCAGTCGGCCACCGATGAGTTCCGGCCCGAGAACTATCACGACACCGTGCGCGAGCGCGTGCTGGAGGCCATCCAGCGCAAAGTCGAGGGCCAGGAGATCACCGCGGAGGCCGCACCGAAAGAGACTAAGATCATCGACCTGATGGACGCCTTGAAGGCAAGTCTGGCCAAGAAGGGTACCAGCACCGACCAGAAGAAACCCGCCAAGCGCGCGGGCGGGACAACTGATGAAGCCGATGAGGCGCCGCCGAAGAAGCGGAGGGCGGGCAGTAGAGGCTAGAGCCCTGCGCCAAGCCTGCTGGCTCATTCAGTCTCGCCGGCCACCCCCTCCCCAACCAGCGGATACCCCACCCACGTGGAGGAGTGGGGCGAGCACTCTCGGCTCTCCTTACTGTGACACTGCGCGGATATCCCATACATTTGAAGTTCATGAAGTCCTACACCACCCGCGACGTCGCCAGGCTCCTGCGCCTGTCCGAAGCGCAGGTTCGATCCCAGGCCCGGGCCGGGTTTCTCAGTCCCGACCGGGGCCCCCGCAACTCCTACCGCTTCTCCTTTCAGGACCTCGTTCTTCTCCGCACCGCCCGCGAGCTCGCCGGTGCCAGAGTCCCACCGCGCCGCATCAAGGGTGCGCTCTGCAAGCTCGCACGGGACCTGCCCAAGGGGCGTTCGCTGAGCAGGCTGCGGATCACCGCCGATGCCCACCGAGTCATCGTTCTCGAAGGAGGGAATGCCTGGAACCCCGAGTCCGAGCAGCTCCAGATCGACTTTGCCATCGCGGAGCTCGCCGTGCGGACCGCGCCGGTGGCTCGCCGCATTGCGCGCTCTGCCGAGCGGGCGAGTGAGCCGCTGGGCGCCGCAGAATGGTTTGATCTCGGGGCCGACCTGGAGGACGCTGCGCCCGATGACGCCAGAGGCGCGTATGCCCGCGCCTGGCGCTGGATCCCAATCATCCGGATGCCCATGTGAACCTGGGCCGCATGCTCCAGCTCGAGGGAAGAACCGCGGAGGCAATAGAGCACTACCGCTGCTCGCTCCGGGCCGGCAACAGCGACCCGATCGCCGTGTTCAATCTGGGAACCGCGCTCGAGACACTGGGCCGGTGGGCCGAGGCGATCGAGGCGTATCACCACGCGCTGGAGCTGGAACGCGAGTTCGCCGACGCGCATTTCAATCTGGCCCGGCTCTACGAACAGGCCGGTCGGCAGGAAGCGGCGGTGAGGCATTTGAGGGAGTACCAGAAGTTGAGTGGATGCGAACCCTCGTAGGCACCAGCGGCTGGTCCTACAAGGAGTGGAAGGGCAGCTTCTACCCACCGAAGCTTCCCCAGGATGAGATGCTCGGTTTCTATGCCTCGCGGTTCTCGACCGTCGAGGTCAATAACTCGTTCTACCGGATCCCATCCGAAAAGGTGCTGGTGGGCTGGGCCGAGCAGGTCCCGCCCGACTTTCGCTTTGTCCTCAAGGCCTCCCGAAGGATCACGCACAACAGTCGCTTGGCCGACCAGGACGGCTCACTCGAGTACTTCCTTCGAGCGGTCAATCCGCTGGGCGAGCGTCTCGGTCCCACGCTGTTCCAGCTGCCGCCGACGTTCAAGAAGGACGCGGTGCGCCTCCGCGACTTTCTGGCCCGCTTGCCGAAGCGGTGGATGGCGGCTCTCGAGTTTCGCCATGCTTCCTGGTTCGATGACGAGGTGTACGATCTGCTCCGGTCCCACGACGTCGCACTGGTGGCGGTCGATGAGGACGAGACCGAGGGCAAGGGCGCACCGCTGGTGCTCACGGCATCCTGGGGTTACTTCCGGCTTCGTCGGACGGCTTACGATACGAACGCGCTGGCGGCCTGGGCCGACCGGATCCAACGCGCGGAGTGGACGGACGCGTACGTCTTTCTCAAGCATGAAGATGGAAGTCCTCGGGGCCCTGGCGCCGCGGAAGACCTGAAACGAATCCTGGGAAGTTCCGGATGAGGTGATGAGGATCACGACCCCTCCTGAAACCCATGGCTACTGTACGGGACCCTTGGAAGTCGCGATACCTGAGCGACGGAGGAAAAAACCATGGCGACCAATAGAAGCTGGAATGAAGAGGACAGCTGGTGGCGCAACAACTTCAGCACGAGGCATTACGCCACCGGCCGCAACTACGATGAGTTTCGCCCGGCATACCAGTACGGGTATGAATCGGGGCTGCACCACGTGGGCCGCAAGTGGAACGATGTGGAGTCCGATCTTCGGACCGGCTGGGAGAAGTTCGAGGGCCGGCCTGGAGCGGGATCCACGTGGGACAGCGTGAAACATGCGATACGGGACGCCTGGCACCGGGTCACCGGCCAGGACGACCTAGACACCGATCGCATGAGCGAGGCGGAATACGACCGGGTCTCGCAAGGCGGTCGCACCCGCTAAGTCAGTTATTGGCCTCTCTGGGGGCCATCCTTGAACGGTCTGAGGTCCAGGGTCGAAGTGTGACTCTGGGCCCCAGGTTTTTTTGCCCTAGGACAATCGCAACCTCGAGCCAAATCGTGATCTGGAACACGGCATGCAGTGAGAGAAGCGGGCAGTTGAGCGAGCGGATTACGGCAGCCTACTCTCCGAGGCGAACCAGTTCGCGGCGAGTGAGTAACCATTTCAGCGTGGAGGACCCGGGCGAGAAGGCCGCCACCTCCAACAGGCAGGCACCTCCCTTTTTCAGCTCGACGAATGCCGTCCTCTTGCCCGCCAGCATGTAGCTGACCAGCGCACTCAGATGGGGCTCGTGCCCCACCAGGGCCACCGTCCCATCCGCCCGCTGGGTTCCGAGCCATGTGAGCGTCTTGGCCGGGTCCTCATCCGGTGCCAGCGCGTCCACCGTCACCACCTCGCAGTCGTATTCGCTCGCGATGATCTCTGCCGTCTGGACCGCCCGCACCAGCGGACTGGCTGCGACGACGTCGACATGCGGCTGCAGGGTAGCCAGACCGAACGCAGCCTGACGCATGTCCTTCTTGCCGTCGGGAGAAAGCGGCCGCAGCCGGTCGTCCCGCCCCTCTGCCTCCCAGGCTTCCGGATCTCCCGCTGGACCATGCCGGATCACCAGCACGTTCACACCGAGCTCCTTTTCTCAGTTCCGCTTGATGTACCATGCCCTCGGGGAAAGGGGAAGTGAGGCGGCCAGGTCCTCGAAACGAGAGGAGCCCGGGAAACCCCCGGGCTCCTCTTCAATCCATCAGGAAGGCGCAGCCTACCGCTTTGCCGGCTTGCCTGCCTTCTGCTCTTCGTCCTCGTCCTCGTCGGACAGCGATGCCACCGCTGCCTTGAGATCGCAGGCGAGATCCCGTTCACGCCGCAGCGCCGCGATGAGTGCTTCGGCCTGCTTCATCTGGAACCCGAGGGCGCCGGCCGACTCCATCGCGTGGTCGACCACGGCCTTCTGCGCCGTGAGGGACTCGACGGTGGCGCGGATGCCGAGCGCGAGCGCATCTGCCCGGGCCAGGCGTTGCTCCGCCCGCTCCAGCTGGCGCTTCCGCGCCTCGAATCCCTTGAGCGTCTCCTCGGTGGTCTTGAACTGCTCCTGCGTGGCTTCCAGCATCGAGCGGGTCTCCTCGATCTCCCGCCGGGCGGACCCGATGGTCTGGACGTCCTCGACGGTGCGCTCCGCCAGATCGAACACGTGCTTGACCTGGGCTTCGATGGCCTCGACGCCGGCCTGCCGCGCCAGGGTCTGCTCCAGGGCCTTGGCTGCGTCCGTCTGGGCCGACTCCCACCTGGTGAGCAGCTCTTCGAAGTGGGCCAGCTGCCGGTCGACCGCCTTGAGGGCCCCGGCCCGGGTGTCCAACTCGCCCGTGAGCCGTTGGAGACCGCCGGCCTGTTCCTGCGCCTGGCTGAGCGTGGAGCTGATGTTCCGGGTGATGTCCTCCATCCGCTGCGCGGCTTCAGCCGATTCCTTCCGCAGCAGAGAGGCGCGGCTCAGATGCTCCGTCGCCTTGTCGAGCGCGCCCTGCCGCTGCTCCAGCTCCTGGCCCAGGAGCCGGATACGCTCCTCGACCTGATCGATCTGCTGAGTACGGCTCTCCAGCGCCCGCACCGACTCGTCCACCGACCCCATCCGGCGATCCGCTTCCTCCACCGAGGCCGTGACGACGGTCATCGTCTCGGACAGATGCTGTGCGCCTTCGGCCTGTTTCGCGAGTTGGCCGAACCGGGCCTCCGCAGCCTCCATCCGGCCGCGCAACCCGTCGGTCCGCTCCTTCAGCTCGCCGTTCAGGGAGCCTACCTGGAGCAGGCTGCGGTGGACCTCCTGCACCATCTCCTTGCCCGACTCGATCTGCTGCATGGAGTTCTTGACCTGGTCCACCTCTATGCGGATCCGCTCGACCACCGGCTCGAGGCCGCTCAGTTCCTTCACCTGGGTCTGTACCTTCCGGGTCCAGGCATCGGCGTTGGCCAGCCAAGTCTGGGTCTCACCGTGGTTCTCCCGAAGGCGGGTCATCTCCTCGTACGCGACCCGCATCTGCTCCAGGCCATCGGCCAGAAGCTCGCGGGTTCCCTTGAGCGTAGAGAGTTGCTCGACCGCCTGCTCCACACCGGGCCTGATCTCATCGATCCGGCGCATCCGCGACCCGAGCTCACTCGCGAGCGAGTCGAGGCGACCGACTTCCTGCCGTAGCGTGCTGGCGCGATTTGCCTCTTCGGACAGTCCGGCGACCTCGGCGGCCAGCTGGGCGATCTGCTCGCCCACGGTCCGCACCTGCGCCTGTACCGCCGCCGTACCCTGGCTGGCGGCATCCAGCGTGGCCAGCCGGGTCTCGCATTCCTTCACGGAATTGCGCAGATCGGCGATCCGCTCGCTCACGGCATGGAGGCCGCGATGCTCCAACTCGAATCCTTCGCTGCTCTTCCGCATCTGCTCGCGCAGATCGGTCAGCGCCTGGCGGGCCGACTGCTGGGCTTCCTCGATCTTCTGCGAGGTCGACTGCAGCTCTTCGGTGCGGGACAGCACCTTGTCCTGGGTCGTCTTCACTTCGGTCAGCTTGGCCTCGATTGGGCCGAACCGGCGGATCTGCTCTTCCTGACGGCGCAGCCAGGCGTCCAGCTCCCGGTCCATGCGGGTGAGCTGGGCGATCTGGGTCGCGGCCCGGTCGACCGCTTCACGCTCCTGCTCCAGCATGTTGGTCTTCTGGGCGACCTGGTCGGCCAGTGCCTTGAGAACGGCGAGCTGGTGCTGAACATCGGGAATGGCGGTCGTCGCGTGATTGATCGGCTCGAGCGAGCGCTCAACCGACTGCACCCGGCGGACCACGTCCTCCAGCTTGCCCGTGGCAGTCTGGAAGTCCTGGTCGAAGTTCTCGAGGCGTGACGTCGTGTGGCGGTGTGCGGTGAGCGCATCGTCGTGCTGGGTCCGCATCCGGGCGACGTTCTCCGCCGATTCAGTGAGCTGGGTGCGAAGGGCGTCGGCATCGGCGCTGAGCGCTGCCAGAGGGCCCTGAAGGCTGAGGAACGACTCGACTTGCTCGCGGAGTAGGAGGGCGGTCTCGACTTTATCGCTCAGCGAGCCCATCTGGCCCTGGAGCCGCTCGACGTCTTCCCCGGAATGGGCCAATCGCGTCTCTGTCGCGGTCTGGGTCTTGATGACCCGCTCTACCTGCTCCTCGGCAATGGCGAGCTGGGAGCCGAGTCGATCCAGTCCCGCCACCTGCCGCTCGATGTCGGCGCAGCGCTCACGTAGACCGTCCAGCTCGGACACCCTATCCAGAATTGGGGCGAGCGACCGGAGCTCGTTGGCAGCGCCTTCGGCGCGGGCGACCAGGGCTTCAAGCGCCGCGGCGATGTTTCGGCCGTTCGAATCGACGGCTACGACCGAGTCGTCTTCACGACGGCGACCTTTGAGAAAACTGACCATTTGGGCACTCCGAGGGAAAATGCGGGCGATCTCGGATCACGCGCGGTGACGATTTTGGCACGAAGGGGGACGGGGGCCTAACTGCAACGCGTATGCCCCGAATGGCCGCCCGGGCAAGGCTTGGAACCGGGGCCGAGTCTCGGGTGCGCAAACCGCTACAGGCGAGGAAGATTGGTCCGGGGCCTTCGCCGGAAAAAATCAGCGGACCCGAGTGCAAGCCGGCCAACGAGGAGGCGATGTTGGCGAGGTGCGAGGTTCAGGGCAGGTCGCGGGGCGACCCGTTGCCTTAGAATCGGACGGCGAGTCCGAGCCGGGCCACCGAGCTCTGGATTGGCACGCTCAGGCGGGTGCCGTTCTGATCGGTGTGGCGATCGATCCGCTGGAACCCGTAGTCCCCAGTCACCCGAAAGCGACCGGAGCCAGGGCCATATCCGGCGCTCAGTCCCAGCTCGATGCCGAACGGGGCGGAGCCGCCTCCGGTAAAGTCGGTGCCGGCTACATAGGAGGTCCGGACCGCGACCTCGGCACCGGGAGCGAGCGGGTAGGCTGCCCTGAGCCCAAGCGTAGCGGCACTATACGATTGGGCGGCTCGAGACGGAGCGACCGAGCGGTGCTGGTAGCCCGCCTCGATGGCAAGCATGCTGACCGCCCGCACGCCGACCCGGACATTTATCTCGTCCACCGTAAAGGACTCGAGGCCGGCTGCGGCCTCCCCGGTGGGATCCATGCTCAAGTGCCACGCATCGGCCCGGAGCGCCAAGCGGCCCCGCTCCACCGTGAGCAGTGCCGCCGGCCCGGCGCCGCGGAAATGAAGGAAATCCGCCTGCTCCCGGTAGTCGGAGGAAGCGAACCCGGCGCCGAGTGTAACCTGCTGAGCTGACAGTGGCGCCGCGGCCAGGGTGAACCCGATTAGGGCTGCGAGCCTCATGACTTCCTCCCGCTTCGCGGCTGCGGCACCACCGCGAGCTTCACCTGCCGGCGACGCTCCGCATTCTGGGCCGCGATCTCCGTGTTACGACGGGCAAGTTGCTCTCGGACCAGGCTGTTATAGAGGATGTTGGCCTGGGCCGGCACCGCCGCAGGCTTCTTGAGGGTCGCGAAGAGGCCTACCAGCGCGGCTCCGGCTCCGATGGTCAGGATCTCCCTACGCCCTCCTCCACCTAGCTTGGAGTTCTCCAGCGCCAGGCTGCCGCCGACCGCGAGCGAGGTCGCCATGAGCGCGAGCCCGACCGGCTTCCAGCTCCGGGGCGGGATCACGGTCTCCGGCAACAGGTCGTAACCCGGAAGCGAGGTGAGATGAGGAAGGGTGTCCACCCCACCGGCCACGATCAGGAGTGGAATGGAAGCCGCATAGCTGTCCCGGCCGGCGCTGGCCTCGACGATCACTCGATAGGTGCCGCGTGCGGGCGGCAGCCCGTTGCTCAGAAGACCATTCCAGGCCAGGCGTACGGCGCCTTCGCCCAGTGCCGAGTCGATGGTGACCTCGCCGCTCGGCCCGATGAGTCGAGTGCGCAGCTTGGCGGTCCGCGTCACGGTGAAGCGGATCGGCAGCGTGCCTGTCCCCGCTACGAACTCGGTGCTGTCGATCCGGAGGTCCCGGAGCACCAGGACCTGCGCCAGCGCCAGGGCAAAGGCACTGGTGATCTTGGGCGACACCTTCGCGGCATCGAGCGCGCGATCGGGGTTGAGCAGCAGCGTCTGCTTGAATGCCTCGGTGGCCAGCCGGGTGCTGTCGAGCGACGCATACGCGAAGCCGAGCAGCTCGTAGGCCTGGGCTTGATCGTCGGAGCTCAGCCGCTCCCGGGACGCCTGGCGCGCCAGGGTGATCGCCTCGGAGTAAGAGAGATTCCCGTACGCCTGGCCGGCTCGGCGCAGCGTCGCGCTTCCCTGCGCGGCCGCCGGCGATCCGGTGGCGGCCAGCGGGATGCTGAGAGCAGCGGCAAGAGCCAGCGTGGCGATCCGGGTCATTGCGGCTCGAGGCTGTAGCGCTTGCGAATCGGATTGGGACCGCTGATCACGATGGCCTCCTTCTTGGTGCGGTAGCCTTCCTGCTCGATCCTCAGACGATAAGTGCCGGGGCTCAGCCGGTAATCCGCCACCGGCGTAGGCCCGATCTCGACGTTGTCGATGTAGAGTGTGCCCCAGGGCTCCGACGCGACCGTGAGCAGGGCGGACTCTCGCTTGACCGCGAGAGGCCTGGGCTCCGGTTCAGCGCCGGCCTGCGCCAACGCGCGCATGCGGCGCTCCCCTCGGCGGGCTAGCGCTGTGGGCTCCTCCGGCGTGATGGCAGGTGCCGGCATGACCTGGGGTGGAGCCGGGGGTGAGACGACCGTCTCCTTCGCCGGGGCCGCTTTTGACGCCCCAGTGGGCACCAAGCCCAGATAGGCTGCCACCGCGATTCCCAGGACAGCGACGATGAACGCCAGGAGCATCGGCCGGCTCGTGGTTCCGGGCTTGGGCTTCACCGACGCGCTCACCACGGTGGCGGTCCCGGCGCGCTCGCCGCTCACGGCGGCGGCGAAGTCCTCCATGGAAGGAAAGCGCTGCTCGGGGTCCTTCGAGAGCGCACGCTCCAGCGCCCGGCTCAGGTCCTTCGGAGTATCCGGCCGCACCTCGATCACCGGCGGTGGCGGCTCGAAGACCTGCTTATAGAGGATGCTGTGGGCCGTGCCGTCGAACGGGACCTTCCCCGTCAGAAGCTGGTGGCCGACGATCGCCAGCGCGTACTGGTCGGCCCGGCCATCCACTTCCAGGCCCTTCGCTTGTTCCGGCGCCATGTAATGAGGAGTGCCGATGATCGCGCCCGTACCGGTGAGCTGCGACGACCCCTGGGCTGCCTTGGAGATGCCGAAGTCGGTAAGGATCACCCGGCCATCGGCCTCCAGCATGATGTTGGCGGGCTTGACGTCGCGGTGGACGACCTTGCGTTGATGGGCGTGACCTAGCGCCAGCGCCGCCTCGCGGAGTACCCGGCGAGCCTGCGCCACGCTCAGTGGTCCATCATCCAGAACCTGATCCAGCGGGCGCCCGTTCACATACTTCATCACGAAGTAGTTGAGTCCCGCCTCGCTCTCGACCCGGTAGATCGGAATGATGTTGGGGTGGTCCAGCCGGGCCGCAGTCCTGGCCTCCTGCTGAAACCGGGGGATGAGCTTGGTGTCGTGGGACATATCGGGCGGGAGCACCTTGATCGCGACTTCGCGCTCGAGCACCAGGTCCTGCGCCAGAAACACGACCGCCATCCCACCGCGTCCGAGCAGGCGGATGATCTCGTAGCGTCCCGCCAGGGTGCGGGCCAGCCGCTCCTTTAGCTCGTCGGTGGGATCCGCCGGGCAGACATGGGACAGCTCTTCGGTAGGCGTGCCGCAATTGGAGCAGAAGCGGCCGTCCACGGGAAGAGGCGTGTGGCACCGGATGCAATCCTTCACTTCACGCCCCCTCTCCGGACCGCGTCGCGCGACAGCGCCGGGACCCGGCTGATCATCGAGCCGGCCGGTAGCGAGCACGAGGCGCCGACGGCGGCGCACAGGGAGTAGCGAGTTGGGGTTCCGGCAAAGTCGGTTACAACCATGTAGTAGTCACCCGGATCGAGAACCAGAGTCATTGCTTCCGTAGAACCTGCCGTGCGCGACGATCCGCGGATATCGAGCGGCGAGCCAGCCACCGGTATGCCGAGGACGTAGAGATCGACGTCGCCCGCGTGGTTCGCATCGACCGCGCCGCGGGGGGCGGTCTGGAAGGTCACGGGCTGTGGCACCAGCCCGGGGACGCGGAACCTGATCCAGTCGACATCGTGGGGATTGTCGATGGTGAGCGTGTCGGAGAACGCGGCGGTCAGGTCTACCCGCTTCGCTGGATCCGCAAAGTTCCTGTCGGCGAACTCGCAGTTGTCGTTCTCCTCCAGCCGGTCGGCACCGATCGACGGGTTGCTGGTGAGATATCCCTGCACCACGGCCATGCCGTAGCGTCCGGTCACGAAGAACAGCGAGATCAGGTCCATGTTGCCGGCCGGCACGTTCTTGAGCGCGATGATGAGTGAGTCGGCCGGCTGCTCCTCGACCTTGAACGAGTGGTTCTTGCAGGCGTAGAGACCCGACCCGATTGTCCATCCCGGCTGGGAGACCGAGTCGGCACTGTTCACCGGCGAGGCCAGGAACGTGAGGTGCGCGTTCGTGAAGGTCGGTGCCTGGAAGATGAAGGTGAGGTCGCTCCCCGCCGAAGCACCGGTAAATCGATACCAGTCAACCCCGAGCGAGTCGGCCCGAAGCCGGTCCTCGAACGCCAGCGCCGGGTTGTAAAACCGAACGGCGGGTAGCGTAGGAAACGGCGTCGCCGAGATGTCGATGAGACTCGGCGCGGATTCGTTCGGTTCGTACAAGTCCCGCCGGACCACGGTGGTGGAATCGGAGGCGACGACGATCTGCCCCGGGCTCAGCACTACCGCGTGGCCGCTCGTGGCCGGCGGCGGCACCCAGAAGCTGAGCTGGCCCACGCCCCCGGCGCCTGCGGCGACGGAGAAGGTGTCGGGCAGCAGCGTGGCGCCTTGCATCGCCGCGAAGAACAACGTGTTCACCCCCACGCCGTACATCGTGATCTTCTCGCCGTAACGCACCGTCGCCGGCCGCATGCTGTCGATCTCGAGCGGATTGGAGACCCGGAGCGGAAAGACGGCCTGTGCCGCACCCTGGAAGCCCGTCGCGACCGCATGGATTCCGACGATCCCGGAGTTCACACCAGTGGCGATCGCAGTGTGGTTGTCCTTGGGAGTCAGCGTAGCGAGCGTGGCATCGTCGGTGGTCCACATCAGCTCAGCATTCGGAACCTCCACCGAGTCACCGGGCGCACTGCGGATCCACACCGACGCGGTGAGCTCGAGCTGGTCACCGCGGAGCACCACCGGACTGGCCGCGTTGATCGTGACGAAGGTCTGGTCCACGGCCTCGGTCGTATTCGAGCAAGCCGCCAGGAGACTCGACACCCCGGTCGCGAGGGCGCACACGAGGGCCCTCGGGGGGGAGTGGCGCACTGGGCTCCAGGCAGCGAATGGCACGTGTTCGGACGCCTCTCGGGCAAAACGGCTCTGGTAAATCCCGGCATCATGTGGCGGAGTCCGCGAATGGCACGGCCCGCTGAGCCCGGGGCTTTACCCAAGGTGTTGAGATGAAGCGGAGTTAGAGCTATCGGGGGAAGCGGGCGAGCAAGGCCTGTGCCGAGCCTGAGCTTGACAGGTGGGGATATTCGGCGCACGTTCGCGCCGAACTAGCTGCCCGATTCATCCGTCCACAAGCGAGGTGCCTGATGGGTCGTATCAACGTCAAGAGCGTGATCGTCGGTGGCTTGGTCGCGGGGTTGGTGCTCAACATCATCGACTACCTGGTGTACGGCATGTGGCTCGCGCCGGATTTGAATGCTGCGTTGCAATCGGCGGGAAAACAGCCGGCCGATTCGCTGATCCCGCTGTTCGTGGTGCTCGACTTCATCTACGGCATCGTGCTGGTGTATCTCTACGCCGCGATCCGTCCGCGGTTCGGCGCGGGCCCAGGCACCGCAGTGCATGCAGGTCTGATCGTCTGGATAATTGCCGCGCTACTCCACGCCATCGGCGAGGCCCCGTTCGACCTCCTTCCCATGAGGATCTATACCATGGGCACGCTGGTTGGCCTGATAGAGTTTCCCATCGCCACGATAGCAGGCGCAAAGTTCTATCGCGAGATGTGAGCCACCCCACAGAACCATCAAGCGCAATGGGCGAGACTCCTGAGTAGAAACCGGTACTGACTCGGGAGGACCGATGAAGCGGCTCATTCTAGCCTTTGCTGCCCTAGCGGCGGTGTCTGCCTGCTCCGACAGCCGGGAGCGGAGCGTTGCGATGGCGAACCAGCCCGATCGGCCCCTTCGAGTGGCTCAACCCGATACGTCGGATAGGGCGACGCGCGATCTGGCCTCCCGCGGCGACCAGCCGGTCTCTCCGGTGGAGCAGCAGGCTCCCCGCGCCGAGCCGGCGCCGAAGGTTCGTCCAGCGCCGCGTCCACAAAAGCGTGCACCCGTCCGGCCGAAGCCTCCCGCGGATACGGCCACGGCCCGCGGATACGCGCCGCCCACGAACCCCGACACCGTCAGGCCCCCGGACACGTCGGTTGTCCGCGACACCGTCTCGGCTCCGCCCCGCGATACCGCAAGAGCCGCTGCTCCGGATACAACTACACCGGCTCCGGCGACGGACTCCGTGGCCACTGCACACGCGGATACGCTCCCTGCCGATACCACACGGTCCTCATCCGATAGCGCCGTCGCATCGAGTGGGACAGCCACTGCCCCGGCAGCGAATGCCTCGGGGCTCGATAACGCAGCGCGCACTCTTCCCATCGGCACCGAGATCCACGCGGCACTGGACGACTCGATCAGCTCCCGCCGCGACTCAGCCGGACGCACTATCACGGCCCAGATCACGCAGAGTGTGACCGGTGCGGGCGGCAGGATCCTCATCCCGGCCGGTAGCACGGTTCGGCTGACCGTCACCCGTCTGGCCTCCGCCAAATCCAAGGGCGCGCAAGGCAGCCTCGCTCTCAAGGTGGATGGCATCGAGGTCGGCGGACAGCTTCAGAACGTGCAGGCGGACGTGCGGGCGGTGCCGCGCGAATTGCGTAGCCGTGGCGTCACCTCAGGCGATGCCGCCAAGGTCGGTGTGGGCGCAGTGGGCGGTGCGGTGCTGGGGCGGGTGCTCGGAGGAAATTCCAAAGGCGCCGTGATCGGTGGTGTAGTCGGCGCGGCCGGGGGGGCCGTGGTGGCATCCCAGACGGCGACCCGCGACGTGGTGGTGAAGGCCAAGACACCGGTGACCTTCGTGCTCACCGCGCCGCTGGTCACGCCTTAGGCCCGGCTCACCTGACTCTCTCGCCATCCTTCATCACAAACCGAACTCTGCGTAGGGCGGAGACATCCCGCGTTGGGTCACCTTCTACCGCGACGAGATCCGCGAGTAGACCCTTGGCCACTCGGCCCCGGTCGCCCAGGTGGAAGATCCTGGCATTGCCGCTGGTAGCTGCCCGCAACGCGTCGAGCGGGGTCATCCCATTCTCTACCATCGCCTCGAGCTCGCGCACGTTGTCGCCGTGGGAAAAGACGCCGACGTCTCCGCCGAAGCAGATCGTCACCCCTTCCTCGAGTGCCAACTTGAAGCTCGCGCGCTTGTCGAGCACGGATCGAGGAGGAACCTCCAACCCGCGGGTCCAGTTTTCGAAGTACTGGGCGTACGCCTCGGAAGCTGCGAGAGTAGGACAGAGTGCGACGCCCTTCTTGCGCATGAGCTTGAAGACCTCGCGGGTACCATCGTCACCATGCTCGATGGTCGCCACGCCGGCGATCACGGCTCGGCGCATCCCCTCGGCGGTGGTCGCGTGCGCCGCTACTGGCCGGCCGCTGCCATTGGCGGTCTCAACCAGAGTATTCAGCTCTTCCTGTGAAAACGTGGGTCGGGCCTCGCCGCGGGGACCCCAGCGGTAGTCGGCGTATACCTTGACCCAGTCGGCGCCGTGTCCGATCTGGCTCCTGACGACTCGCGCGATCTCCTCGACCCCCGACGCCTCCTCCGCGCCTTGCCCCGGGTCGAACGAGTAATCGGTGCGGTGGGGGCCGTAGCTGCCGGTGGCCACGATCGCCCGGGTTACGGCAATGATCCTCGGCCCGGGCACGATCCCGTTATCGATCGCGCGCTTCAGCTGCACGTCGTAATCGAAGGCGCCTTCGGTGCCGAGATCTCGCTCGGTAGTGATGCCGGCTCGCAGCGTCCTGGCGGCGCTCGCCACCGCCCGCACCATTCGTTGGCCAAGCGGCTCCCGCAGTACCTGATCGTCCCAGGTAGCCTCATTGTAGGGATGGAGAAAGAGATGAGAGTGACCCTCGATCAGCCCGGGGATTAGAGAAGTACCCGGAAGCTCGATCCGCTCTGCCTCACGGGGTGCGGCCACGCTGCTGTCGGGACCCACCGCCTCGATGTGACCGCGCCGCACCAGAACGACCCAGCCCGCTTTTGGCTCATCCGCGACTCCATCCCACACCGCCTCGGGCACGATCAGCATCGGCGCGGGCCGGACCGCGCTGTCGGGCGCAGCCTGAGCCGTGGCACCGGTCCAGAGTCCTACTATAAGGAAGGAGAGGGCGACCAACGGTCGTGCAGAAATGTTCACCATGCAGCTCCTCTGGGTGCTCGCGCCCTCGCATGACTAGTGGCGGATCACGACAACCTGATCGCTGGCGGGCCGAAGAGCCGGCCGTCCCAGACGACATTGAACGAAGGCATCACCCTGATCCGCGCGGCGTCGGGATGACCTGGATTGATGATGAAGTTACGCTCCACCGGCTGACCCGGTAATGACGGGACGATGAGGACTGCACTGCGCCCGCCGGTGTGCCACTCGTCGCCGTATGCTCGCGCGCTAGCCGAATCTTCGGCGTCCCAACCGGGAAACGCGCTCGGATCGAACTCCTCGATCGGGAGATCCTCAGGTATCTCGATCGCGGCGGCATGGTGCGCGCCAGGCAACTGCGTGCGCCCGGCGTGCACCAGCTTCTCGAGGATCGCGGTTGCGTAGTGCTCGGAAGCGTAGATCAGGAGCCGTCCCGGCGAGTTCCAACGAGCGCCTTCGAGCGCGGCGCCGCTCCCGTCATAGATCGGATAGCGGCGCTTGGCGAGACGGTAGACGGTAGGCATGCCGCTGCCGCAACCGCGTCAGACGGGTAGGCTGTGCTCGAGCTTCCAGAGCAGCGTCTCGACCCGACGGGTGCCGAGGTCGGTGGCCGCAAGATCGAGCGGAGCCTGGTTGTCGAGCTGAGGATGCGGGGTGGTGAGAAACATCTGCGCCTCCTCCGGCGACTCCCACACCTGCTCCGCTAGTGTGGCAAGGCGGGCGATCCGCTCCAGCCGCTCGCTCTCGGCCGGCCGGAGCCGGCCCTCTTCCTCCCGGCGCTGAAGCGTGGAGCGGGGCATGACGATCTGCTGGACCCGGGTCTTCTGCCGCGCGGGGAAGTGCCGCACCACGTACTTGAGGGCAGCAAAGGGCAGCCCCTTCTCCACCGCGCGCTCCATGTCGGCCACCGTTAACAGCTTCTCCCGCAGGGTCTTAAACCCACCAAGGGTCTGGCTGACTTTCAGCACGTCGGGGTAACTGGCCATGGATTCTCCGGTTGTCCATCTGGGTAAAAGATAATCCCAGATGGGCGAGAGCGCTAGTGTTCCTACCCCTTTATATTTCCCCGATGCCGCTGTCCTCGTTTCACCCCGTTGTCGCCCGTTGGTTCGAGCACCGCTTCGGTGAGCCCACCGCCCCCCAGCGGTTCGGCTGGGAGGCCATTCGGGCCGGCCGGGACACCCTGATCTCCGCCCCAACCGGATCGGGAAAGACCCTGGCGGCCTTCCTTCACTCACTGGATCAGCTCTTCCGTGAAGGCCTCGAGGCGCCGCTGCCGGACGAGACCCGGGTCATCTACGTCTCGCCCCTCAAGGCGCTGAGCGCCGACATCCATCTCAATCTGGCGGAGCCCCGGCGGGAGATCCGCAGGCTGGCCGAGGAGATGGGCTATGAGGCGCCGAGGATTACGGCGGCGATCCGCTCGGGCGATACACCCGCGGCCGACCGCGCCGCAATGATACGGAAGCCGCCGCACATCCTGGTCACCACCCCCGAGTCGCTCTATCTCCTGCTCACGGCACAGCGCAGCCGGGAGATGCTCAGAACCGTCCGGACGGTGATCGTGGACGAGATCCACGCCGTGCTCGAGTCCCGCCGGGGTGCGCACCTCGCGCTCTCTCTGGAGCGACTGGCTCATGTCGCCCAGCAGCCGGTGCAGCGGATCGGGTTGTCG
>DASYVW010000389.1:0-2760 GCA_035936675.1 Gemmatimonadales bacterium | reverse complement strand
CAGAATGGGAGGCCGGAGCCTCACCACCCGAGTCCTATGCCGGCTGCGTACCTCCCCGAGCCTTGCAGCGCGGGGCCACCGAAACCTTCCGCAGCGCCTCCATAACGATGACCTCTATAGCGGCCCGGCTTTGTTCCTTCTCCAGGCTCACCTCGGTGACAACCGCTCCCTCCCGGCGAGAGACATAGCGCGGCGGCACCCGGTTGAGGGCGTACGTCAAGACATCGTCCCGGCAGAGCTCGCAGCCACAGAAGGCCGGAAAGTGCGGCCGCAGGGTGTCGTACGCGGCTGTGACGTGATCCTCCACCAGATTCCTGATCACAACACCGCCAGCGCCGGGGTAACGACAGAACCGGTGAACGTGGAGCCCGTGGTGCCGGTGAGACGGACTTGGTGATACTCCCCGGAGCTGCTTTGCGGCAGATCGACCAGCACCAGATAGTTGGAGCGGGTTCGCGCCAGCATGAGCTCCCCGCGTTTGGCCGGACGTTCCACCAATGCTTCGTGGATTTCGCCGACCCGGCCGATATTCTTTCGACGCGTGGAGGCGCGAACAACATCGATGAGGCGATCCAGGCGAGCCGATGCCACCTCGTCCGGGATGTGATCCCTGAGACGAACCGCGGGGGTGCCTTCACGCACCGAATACTTGAAGGTGTAGGCCTCGTCGAAATCGGCATCGGTGACCAGGCTGAGCGTCTCTTCGAACTGGGCCTCGGTTTCGCCGGGAAATCCGACAATGATGTCGGTTGAGAACGTGAGGCCGGGGATAGCCCGGCGCAGCTCGGCCATGACCTCGAGATAGCGCTGCCGGGAATAGCGCCGCAGCATTCGTTTGAGCACTACATTCGAGCCACTCTGCACCGGCAGGTGCACGTGCTCGCACACCGCCGGCGTAGTAGCCATGGCTTCGATGACTCGGGCCGTGAAGTCGGTAGGATATGGGCTGGTGAACCGCAGCCGCCGCAGCCCATCCACCGCGCCGACAGCCCACAGTAGGTCGGCGAAATCGTGCGTGCCATCGTGGTAGCTGTTGACTGTCTGTCCGAGCAGAGTGACTTCGGTGGTTCCCTGCTCTACCAGCGTGGCAACCTCCCGCACGACATCGTCCAGCTTCCGGCTGCGCTCCGGCCCCCGGGTCTGCGGGACGATGCAGAAAGTGCAGCGGTAATCGCATCCGCGCTGTACCGCGATGAATGCGGTTGGTCCGTTTTCCCGCGCTGCCGGAACGTCCTCGTAGTGCTCCCAGGAGCGGAATTCGGTGTCGCTCACCCGCTGTCCGCCCTGGGCCAGTCCAATGAGCTCTGGCAGGTTCCGATATGCATCCGGCCCGACGACCAGATCCACGCGGGGAACCCGGGCCAGGAGCGCTGGGCCCAAGCGCTGGGCCATGCAGCCGACCACACCGAGGATCCCGCCGCTCCGCTTATAGCGCTGCAGCTCGCCAACCCGGCCGATCACTCGTTGCTCGGCATTGTCCCGCACCGCGCAGGTGTTGACCAGCATCACATCGGCCCCGGCCGGTTCAGTGGCCCGGACGTACCCATCCCGGAGGAGCACGCCGAACATGAGCTCGGAATCGGCCACGTTCATCTGGCAGCCGTAGGTTTCGATGTAGACGCTTTTTGGCATGGGGCAAGTATAGTGGGGCGGCGGGGCGGCTGTCGTGGCCCTCATGGTCTCACGGAGACACCCACGGAGATCAGAAACGCGCGCTCGGAGTAGAGTCCCTCGGAGCGCCAGAGGTGCTCCAGCGAGAGGTCGATACCGGCGCGCTGTTGCGCAAACCGCATCCCGGTGCCCAGAGACACACCGAGCTCGTGACCCTGTTCCCCGGGGACCAGCGGGAACGGCAGTGTTGCGTAACGCGCGCCCAGCCGGATCGGCCGGCGATACGGACGCTTCGGATCGGAGGTGTACTCCGCGCCCGCCGCCACCTCGAACGTGTTCTTGGCGCCGGTCCCGCCCTGCTGCAGCAGATCGCTGTTGGCGCCCGACCAGGTACGCACGATACTCTGCACTCCCAGCTGCAGCTGTCCCGCCGGCTGGAGCCGTAGGCCGAGACCGAAGGTGTAGGGGAGATCGACACTGCCCACCCGGGCGGAGTCGAGGTCCACATTGACATGTCCATCAGTTCGCAGAAGTGCGGCGATAGCAACGCGGGTCCCGAACTGGCGGATGACGCCGGCGGACAGACCGACTCCGGCGTAGGAGATCTCGGATTTCTGCGTGCTCGAGAGAAAGCTGGGATCGCTGAAGACCCGACGCGATTGCAGTCGATTGGAGCCGGTGATGACATGAAAGCCGGCGCCGAACGTCCAGTGATCGTGAACCCGGTAGGAACCGGCCAGCCGAAGATCGTTCAATCCCCCTCGGGAGGAGAATGAATCGATCACACCGACGGGCACGCCTCGAAGGTCGAGGGTGTCTTCCGTGACCACGGTGAAATCGCGGCTGGTGTAGTTCGAGAAACTGATGCCGAATGCCGCGACCGACCGCACAGGACCAGCAACCGAAAGGAGGGGAAAGCGCGTGTCCCGCAGGGAGGCGGTGCCGGCCGGGTTCTCTGTGTGCCGAAAGCTCTGCGTCAGAACAAAGACGCTGGTCAGTGTTGGTACGGCACCGAGTGCGGCGGGATTCAGGCTGGACTCCGGGTCGAACAGTCCGAAGGCACCCGAGCTTCCCGCTGCGCGTACCGCCAGACCGCGTCCCGGAAAGCCGAGGCCGCGCACGCCGAACTGGGACGATTGGGCGGTGGAC
>DASYVW010000388.1:0-1596 GCA_035936675.1 Gemmatimonadales bacterium | reverse complement strand
CTGGCGGCGTCAGACCAAAGCGGCGGTAGGCCAGCGGTGTCACGCAGCGGCCGCGCTGGGTGCGCTCCAGGAAGCCCTGCTGAATGAGATACGGTTCATAGACGTCCTGCAGCGTGCCGGCATCTTCGCCCACGGCCACGGCGACGGTGCCGAGCCCGACCGGACCACCGCCGAACTTCTGGATGATGGTAGTGAGGATTCTGGCATCCATGTCATCCAGGCCGAACTCGTCCACGTTGAGCCGGGCGAGCGCCGCGGCCGCGACGTCTGCCGTGATCCGCCCGTCTGCCTTCACCTCGGCGTAGTCTCGCACCCGGCGCAGCAGCCGGTTGGCCACTCGCGGGGTACCCCGGCTGCGCCGGGCGATCTCGACCGCTCCCTCGCCATCCATGGGGACCGCCAGGATTCCGGCAGAGCGGGTCACGATCTGCTCAAGCTCATCGGCGGGATAGTAGCCAAGCCGCTCGACGATCCCGAACCGTGCCCGCATTGGCGGGGTGAGGAGGCCGAAGCGCGTCGTTGCGCCAACCAGGGTGAATTTTTCCAGGGTCATCGGAATCGTCTGGGCATTAGGCCCGTCGGCGATCCGCACGTCTACCCTGAAGTCCTCCATCGCCGGATAGAGAAACTCCTCCAACGCCGGCTTCAGCCGGTGGATCTCGTCAATGAAGAGAATGTCGCCTGCGGCAAGCGAGGTGAGCAGGCCGACGAGATCGCCCGGCTTCTCCAGCACTGGGCCGGACGTCGTCCGGACCTGAACCCCCATTTCGCGAGCCATGAGCAGGGCGAGGGTGGTCTTACCCAATCCGGGTGGGCCGAAGAACAGGGTGTGGTCCAGCGACTCCCGGCGCCGCTTGGCCGCATCGATGGCGATCTGGAGCGAGGCCTTGACCTGGCCTTGGCCGATAAATTCATCCAGCCGCGAGGGCCGAAGCGCCGCATCGGCACCGGTTTCTTCGGGCAAGGCTTCGGGAGTGGTGACTTGGAGTTTGGTCATGGCTGCAAGGTATCACCTCTCACTCTTCGAGTCGCGCATTCCACCGGACCGGGCGGATGTCAGGCTGCACCAGGTGTCCCGCATGGCAGGTGACGCAGCGGTCGGCGATCTCAGCCGTGCCCTGGGCAACGAGCTTGCGGTTGGTGGCTCCACAGCGGGTGCAAATCCACTCGGCGGTCGTGGCGGCTCGTACCATCGGCTCAGGTACTCCCTCGGGTAGTGGCAAGCTGCTGAAGCGCGCGCCGGATGAGCTGCGGCGCTTCCGCGGGGGCCCCTTCGGCAAGTGCAGCCCGAACTGCGTCGTCGGCGGCCGCCACCTCGTACCCGAGGCCCATGAGCGCGCGCACGGCCTCCTCGGAGCCGGGAAGCCGTACGCTCGGCCGCTCGAAGGCAATGTCGCTGAAGCGATCCTGTAGCTCCAGCGCCAGGCGCTCGGCCTTCTTCCGTCCGATCCCGCTGACGGAGCTCAGCGTGGTCAGATCGCGCGACAGGATGCTGCGTACGGTGCGCTCCGGGCCAAGCGCGGAGAGTAGGGCGAGCGCCAGCTTGGGACCAAAGCCGCTGGCGGTCAGCAGCTGGCGAAAGACTTGCCGCTCTGT
>DASYVW010000387.1:0-6347 GCA_035936675.1 Gemmatimonadales bacterium | reverse complement strand
TACTGCAGGGGGTCGAACCCCTTCACCTCGCAGGCGAAGCGGACCCGCTGATTGGAGGCGTCGAACTTGGTAATCGGTGCCGCACCGGGCCTGCCGTCCAGCAGCGCGCGCCAAGTGGATTCCACATCATTGCCGACCGGTGTCACCAGCCCCAGGCCAGTGACGACGACACGATGCGTCAAGCTATTTCCCGATCTTTTCATGGAGATACGACATGGCATCGCCGACGGTGCGGAGCTTCTCCGCCTCCTCGTCTGGGATATCGATGTCGAACTCCTTCTCGAAGGCCATGACGAGCTCGACGGTGTCGAGGCTGTCCGCGCCGAGGTCTTCCATGAAGCTGGCGTCGTTGGTCAGCTTCTCCCGCTCGACGCCGAGCTCTTCGACAATGATATCCTTGACCTTCTCTTCCACGTTGCTCATGTAGTCCTCGATTGAGGTTCGGGTCAGCCTCTAGATAACCATTCCACCGTCGACCACGAGCACCTGGCCGGTGATGTATGCCGCCAGGTCGGAAGCCAGAAACAACACGGTCCCCGCGACGTCCTCGGGACGGCCCAAACGCCCGAGCGCGATCTCCTCTAATAATGTGGCTCGCGCTTCGGCGGGCAAGGCGTCCGTCATGTCGGTTTCGATGAAGCCCGGGGCGATACAGTTCACCAGGATGTTGCGGCTGGCGTATTCCTTGGCCACCGATTTTGTGAGCCCGATGAGCCCGGCCTTGCTCGCCGCGTAATTAGCCTGGCCCTTGTTGCCAGTCAGTCCCACGATGCTGCCGATGTTGATGATCCGGCCCGAACGCCGCTTCATCATGCCCTTGATCGTGGCCCGGATGGTGTGAAAAGCGCCCTTGAGGTTGGCGTCGATCACCGTATCCCAGTCCGCGTCGGTCAACCGGAGCAGGATGTTGTCCCGGGTGAGCCCGGCGTTGTTGACCAGGATGTCGATAGGTCCCAGAGCCGCCTCGGCCGCCGCCACCGCGGCATCCACCTGGTCAGCCTGCGCCACATCGCAGGCCACGCCGGCCGCGCGTTCACCGAGGCTTGCCGCGACCGAGCGGGCTCGCTCGACATCCCGGCCGACCACCCCCACCTTCGCGCCCGCGCCGTACAGCGCCTTGGCGATGGCGAGGCCAATCCCTCGGGTGCTGCCGGTGACGAACGCCGTCTTGCCGGCCAAGTCGATGATCACGAGAGAAACCTCTCCACCTCGTCGGCGGTTCCCAGGGTGACGGTCTTCGCCGTCGGCACGATCCGCTTGAGCAAGCCGGCCAGCACGTTGCCGGGGCCGATCTCGATAAAGGTGGCTCCCGGCGCGAGCGCCGCCGCCGCCTGCATGCAGGCGACCCACCGCACCGGTGCAGTGAGCTGGTCGACGAGCAGGCGCTTGGCATCGACGCCGGTACGCACCGCTTCTCCGCTTGCGTTGGCGATCACGGGGAACACCGGGTCGGCGAAGCTTGCCTCCGTCAGCGCCTCCCGCAGGCCATCTACCGCGGCGGCCATCAACGGAGAGTGAAAGGCCCCGCTCACCTTCAGCGGAATCACCCGTTTGGCTCCGCGAGCCTTGCAGCGCTCGCCCGCGCGAGTAACACCCGCGGGATCGCCGGAGATGACCGTCTGGTCCGGCGCGTTCAGGTTGGCCGGCACAGCGATTCCGTCGGCGCCGGAGGCCTCGTCACAGGCGGCCTGGACCTCCTCGGTGGCCAGGCCCAGCACGGCGGCCATGGCTCCGGGACGCTCCTGGCCGGCGGTGAACATAAGCTCGCCCCGGCGGCGCACCAGCCGGGCGGCATCCACGGCGGTCAGCGTGCCCGCCGCGATGTGGGCACTGTATTCGCCCAAGCTGTGTCCCGCCGCGGCAGCCGTCGCGCCAAGCCGCTCTCCGACGACAGCCAGTACCGCAGCGGAATGGGCCAGAATCGCGGGTTGGGTGTTGTGCGTAAGGGTGAGGTCATCCTCGGGCCCCTGCCACATCAGCCGCGACAACGGGCTGCCGAGCGCCTCGTCGATGGCCGCAAAGGTGTCACGGGCCGCGGGAAACCGCTCGGCCAGGTCCTTCCCCATCCCCACCCGTTGCGCCCCCTGGCCAGGGCACATCAGTACGGTCACCACCTGATGACGGCGCTGCCCCAGGTGAATCCGGCACCGAAGGCGACCAGCAGGATGACCGAACCAGGCTTCACCCGGCCCTCGGTGAGGGCCTGGTCGAGGGCGAGCGGGATGGAGGCCGAGGACGTGTTGCCGTAGCGGTCGACGTTCACCATCACCTTGTCCATGGACATGCCCGCGTGTTTTGCGGTGGCCTCGATGATCCGGATGTTGGCCTGGTGAGGAATGAGGAGATCCACCTCGGCTGCACTCACACCGGCTCGGCGGAGGGCCTCGTCGCAGGCTTCGGCCATGGTGAGCACCGCCGCCTTGAACACCTCCCGGCCGGCCATCTTCATGTAGTGGGAACGCTCGCAAACCACTCTTTCGCTGATCGGATCGGCCGCGCCGCCGCCGGGCCGGTAAAGGAGTGGAGCAAGCTTGCCGTCGGATTTGAGGAAGATCGAGAGAATGCCACGACCGTTGTTGCCGGTGGCCCGGCGCACCACCGCCGCCCCTGCCCCGTCGCCGAACAGGATGGCGGTGGAACGGTCCTGAAAGTCGGTAATGGTCGAGAGCTTCTCGGCTCCCACGATGAGGACCACTTCGCTCTGACCCGACGCGATCAACCCCTCGGCTATACCCGTCGCAAACACGAATCCCGGACATGCCGCCGAGATGTCGAACGCCGCCGCCTTGTCGGCGCCCAGCAGGGCCTGAAGGTCACACGCGGTGGAGGGGAGCAGCCGGTCGGGCGTTGCGGTCGCGAGAACAATGGCATCGATATCGGCTGCCGTGAGTCCGGCCCGGCTCAGCGCCTTCTCGCTGGCTTCGTGGCTCAGCATGGCGACGGACTGGTCCGGCTTGGCGATGTGCCGCTCACGGATGCCGGTACGCTCGACGATCCATTCGTCGGAGGTATCGAGCATGTGGGTGAGATCGGTGTTGGTGAGCACGCCCGGAGGAACCGCTACCCCGATGCTCACCATTTCGGCGATCGGAGGCCTGGTCATGCCTCGGCCGCGGTTTCGCCTTCGGCGAACTCGGCGCCGATGTGCTTGCTCAGATCGGCCTCCACCGACTGGACCGCCACCCGGACAGCGTTCTTGAAGGCGTTGGCAGGCGAGGCGCCGTGACAAATAATCGACACACCTTTGACACCGAGCAACGGAGCACCGCCATACTCGGAGTAGTCCAGAATCCGAAACAGCTCTCGCAGCTCGGCCCGCTGGAGCATATCGGGCACCAATTTCTTGACCAGGCCCACGAACAGACGCCCCACCGACTCATAGAACTTGAGCACCACGTTGCCGACGAAGCCGTCGCACACGACCACGTCCACCACGCCGTATTTGTGGTGTCCCGCGACGATGTCGCGCCCCTCGATGTTGCCGATGTAGTGGAGCCGTGGGCTTCGCTTCAGGAGATTGTGGGCCTCCCGGGTGATCGCGTTGCCCTTCTCCTCCTCCTCGCCCACGTTCAGCAGCCCTACGGTGGGGCTGGGACGCTGCAGCACGTCGCGCATGTACACGGTGCCGAGGTAGGCGAATCCCACCAGCTCGCGGGCCGAGCAGTCCACGTTGGCGCCCCCGTCGAGCACCAGCACCGGCTGATTGCCGGTGGGAAAGAGGGTAGCGACGGTGGCACGCTCGACTCCGTCGTGGAGGCCGAGCAGAATGGTGGATGCGGCTAGGATGGCGCCGGTGTTGCCGGCGGAGACAAATGCGTCGGAGAGCCCAGCCTTCTGGAGGCCGAGTCCGACGACGATGCTGGATTTGGGCTTCTTGCGGACGGCGGCAAGGGGCTTTTCCGCCATGCCGATCACCTCAGCCGCCTCGTAAATCTCGAGGCGGCTGTGATCGACATCAGGGTACTTGGCGAGCTCCGTCTTGATGACCTCGGAGCGACCCACCAGCTGGACGATAAACCGGCCCGGCAGTGCCGTCAGGGCCTGAACCACGCCGGCGATCTCCGCCTGCGGGGCGCTATCGCCCCCCATAGCGTCTACCGCGACGCGGATCACGCTCAGGCGTCCTCGACCTCTATCTGCTTCTTACCCCGGTAGTAACCACACGACTCGCAGACTCGATGAGAGAGCTTGGGAGAGCCACACCGGGGACACGCCTGAGTCCGCACGCTGGCCGCGACGTGGTGCCCGCGACGTAGACGCTTCCGGGACTTCGAGGTTCGACGCTTGGGAACTGCCATGATATCCTCAAACAGGTTCGGTCGGCGCGGAACAACCGCAGGGTCCCGCGTTCAGGTCGGCTCCGCAGTGCAGGCAGAGTCCGGCACAGTCTTCCCGGCAGAGCAACAGGCGGGTGGGAGCGGTCAGGGCCAGCTCTTCCCGCACCACGTCCCGGACATCGATGTGGGAGGCGCGCGCGAGCAAAGGATAAAAGTCGGGATCATCCGCGGCCTCGGGATCAGAGCTGAAGATGGCGGCATCCACCTCGATGTCCACTTCGGTGCGGACGTCGGTCAGGCATCGTCGGCACTCGCCCTGCATCTCACCGTGCACGCTGCCCCGCCACAGATATTCACCATCGCCGGTAGCCTGTAACTGCCCTGCAACCGAGACGGGCCCAACCAGATGCAACTCCAAACCTTCGAACGCGGGATCGTCGGGCCGGAGCTCCCCGACCGTCTGCACCGGGCCCCGCTGAAGGTCCCGGATGTCAACTCGCAGCATAGCCGCTTAAACTAGCTGCGACAACGAGATAGATCAAGGCAACTAAATGCCCCAAAGTTGCGCCAGCTCCCCTTCCGTGAAGAAGAACGCCACCTCTCGTCGTGCATTTTCGGGGCTGTCCGACGCGTGGATGGCGTTCCGGCCCTTGGACTCAGCGAAGAGTTTCCGTACCGTGCCCGGCGCAGCCTCCGCCGGGTCGGTCGCTCCGATCACGCTACGCATGTGGTTCACCGCATCCTGCCGCTCGAGCGCCATCGGCAGGCACGGGCCGCTGGTCATGAACTCCACCAGGTCGGCGTAGAACGGACGGCCCCGATGGACCTCGTAAAACGCAGCGGCCTCTGCCCGGGTGAGCCGCACCAGCCGCGCGGCCCTGACGGTAAAGCCGGCCTTCTGCAGGTGAGCCAGAATGGCGCCCGTTTTCCCGGTTTCGACGGCGTCCGGCTTGACTATGCCGAGCGTCAGTGTTGCTGCCACGCATCCTCCTTCATTCGTTCGAGAGCCTTACATCCGTTTGCGCAGAAGCTCGACCACGTCGGCAGGGCGGCGCATGATGTCGATTCCGGCCGCGTTGAACGCCGCCAGCTTTTCCTCGGCCGTACCGGACGATCCGGAGATGATGGCCCCGGCGTGGCCCATCCGGCGCCCCTTCGGAGCCGTTTGCCCTGCGATGAATCCGACCACCGGCTTGGTCACGTTCCCCTTCACGAAGGCGGCAGCGTTCTGTTCGTCGGTACCGCCGATCTCGCCGATGACGACAATGGCATCGGTGCCTGGGTCGTCCTGGAACGCCCGCAGGCAGTCGATGAAGTCAGTGCCGATGATGGGATCGCCGCCAATCCCCACGCAGGTGCTCTGGCCGATGCCGCTCAGCGTGAGATGATTCACCACCTCATAGGTCAGCGTTCCACTCCGAGAGACCAACCCTACCCGTCCCGGGGTGCAGATGTTTCCCGGAATGATCCCGACCTTACTGGCCCCGGGGGTAATGAGTCCGGGACAGTTCGGCCCGATGAGTCGACTGCCCCGAGACCGCACAAACGGGATCACCCTGCTCATGTGCATCACCGGAATACCCTCCGTGATGCAGACGATGAGCGGGACGCCAGCGTCAGCCGCCTCGAAAATCGCTCCGGCCGCAGCCATTGGCGGCACATAGATCACCGAGCAGTTGGCGTCGGTGGAGCGAACCGCGTCGGCAACGGTGTTGAAGATCGGTACCCGGCCCTCAAACTTCTGCCCGCCCTTGCCCGGCGTCACACCGGCCACGACAGCGGTGCCGTACTCGAGCATCTGGCGGCTATGGAACGCTCCCTCACGACCGGTAATCCCCTGGACTACAAGCCGGGTATTCTGGTCGACGAAGATGCTCACGCGGCCTCCCGGGCTAGGCGAACCACCTGCTCCACCGCCTGATCCATATCGCTCAGCGCCCGCATTCCCACGCCTTCGAGGATCTTGATGGCGGCAGCTTCATTGGTGCCGGTGAGCCGGATGACGATGGGCACTTTCACCTTGAACTGCCGGGTGGCGGCCACGATGCCGTTGGCCACGTCATCGGTCCG
>DASYVW010000386.1:0-5041 GCA_035936675.1 Gemmatimonadales bacterium | reverse complement strand
TGAGCGAAGCGAAGGATCCCTCGACGTGCAATCTGTAGAGATTCTTCGCTGCGCTCAGAATGACACGCTTCGCCGCGATACCCCTGGCGGCTCTGGAACGTTAACGGAGCGCGGCGGCCCGGGTCAAACCCGAGAGATCCTTCGCTGCGCTCAGGATGACATGGGGAGCTCACTTCGTTCGGGCTGAGACCAGCCTCAACGCCTCTACTTCCCCGACCTCCCGCGGCGCCTTGGACAGCCACTCCACCCCGTTCGGTGTGATCAGGTAATCGTCCTCTATCCGCACTCCAATATTCTTGTACCGCTCGACGGCGGGCCGGACCCTGGCGATCATGGCCCGGTTCTTCGGCGTGTCGGGCAGCATGTCGAGCAGCTTGGTGCTGACGTAGATCCCGGGCTCGATGGTGAAGACGTTGCCCACCTCGAACGTACCGGTTCCCATCCACGGGTGCGGCGGATCGTGTACCTCGAGGCCGATCCCATGCCCCAGGCCGTGAGCCATATACAGGAAGGCCTGGGTGCAGCTCACCGGCCGGGTCCGGCACTGCTCCGACCAGGGTGGATCGAAGGTCGCGTCCTGCGACTCGATCAGACCGAGTCGCGCGAGACCCCGGGCCTCGACGACGCGTGCCGAATCGCGCCAGGCCTCCCACGATGCGCCCGGCTTCGCCACCCGCTCCGACGCCGCCTGAGCATCTCGGACCAGCTGGTAGATGGCCCGCTGCTCCGGGGTAAATCGCCCACCCACCGGAATCGTGCGGGTGAGGTCCGCCGCATACCCCTGGTAGGCCGCGCCCACATCCATCACGACCACGTCGCCGGCCTGCATCCGGCGATCGTTCTTCTCGTAGTGGTACTGGGTCGAGTTGGGTCCCGATCCGATGATCGACCCGAACGACGGCCCGTCGGCCCCGGCGCGGCGGAATCCACCCTCGATCAACGCCTCCAGCTCGTACTCCCACATTCCCGGCTTGGCCGACCGAATGGCCTGCCTCAGGGAGCCGACCGTGATGTTGATCGCTCGGCGCAGCTGGGCCAGCTCGGCCGGGCTCTTTATGGCCCGGAGGCTGTCGAGCCGGGGATGCGCGTCCCGAACTTGGAGCCCGCGCCCCGGCTGCCGCGCCACCAGGTCGGCGATGAACCGGGCACCCCGGGTGAGCGAGTCCTGGCCCGCTGCATCCCAGGTGGCGTAGTCGCGAAGATCGTAGACCGGGAGACCGAGACCCACGAGCGAATCCACCAGCGGCGCGAGAGACGGGAGCGAGCGTACGGCGAGCCCGGTCTGCCGGGCGACCGTGGCCGAGTCGGGCGGGAATCCGTCATAGAGCGCGCGGCGGGGATCTCTCGCGGCGGTGAAGAGCGTCCCGCTCGCGGCCCCGGCTTGCTTCACCAGGACCAGCGCCGCGTTCGGCTCGAGGAAGCCGGTGAGGTAGCGAAACGCCGGCAACTGATTCCACCGCCCGATGCTCACCGGATCCGGAGCCCCGAAGGCGATCACCACGCCGCTATCCATGCGGGCGGTGAGGGAGTCGCGCCGGGCGGCGTACTCGGCGGGGGGAGTGTCCTGCGCCGCGAGGCCACGGGCGAGCGCGACGACTGAAACGAAGCCCAGCAGATGAGTGCGTATCATATCCGACAAATTTGTCACCTTTCTGCGCTGTTGACAAAACCATCCGGATGAAGCATAAATATGCATATGACTGCTCGCGTGCTGCATCTCTCAGCCATGACCCTCCGGCTCGGCGTCCCGTGCGCCTGCATGTGTATGTGTGCCTGTATGGAGAACCTCCCGAGAGATCCCTTCTAGCGAGACGAACCGGTGCGTGATGTGACGCCAGGCCCGCGGAAGGAATCCGCGGGCCTTTGTGTTTTTGTGCCCCAGGGAGTAAACGAACGTGGACATCGACGATAGCACCACCACCGAGGAGTTCATCGGGTGGACCATCGAGCGCTTCCGCTACCGCAGGGTGGTGATCACCACCTCATTCGGGATGGAAGGGTGCGCGCTCATCGACATGTATGCCCAACAGGGAGCGGTGCCGACGGTGGTGTACCTCGACACCATGTTCTTCTATCCCGAGACCTATGCCCTGCGGGACCGCATGGTGCAGCGCTACCCGCTGATCACCTTCGTGAACCGGGGCACCTCCCTCACGCCGGCGGCGCAGGCGGCACAGTACGGTCCCGAGCTCTGGCGCCGGGACCCGGACCTGTGCTGCAACCTCCGCAAGGTCCAGCCGCTCCGGCTGGCGCTGACCGGCGCAGACGTGTGGATCACCGCGATCACCCGAAGCCAGGGAGGCTCGCGGCGCGAGGCTTCGCTGCTCGAGTGGGATTGGCAGTACCAGATCCTCAAGATCTGCCCGCTGATCAAGTGGGATCGGCCCCGGATCTGGGAATACGTCCAGCGGCACAACGTGCCCTACAACGAGCTGCACGAGCAGGGATACCCGACCATCGGCTGCACCCATTGCACCGTGCCGGTGCCGGGCTCGTCGCCCAGCGAGTACAGCCGTGCGGGACGGTGGGCGGAGGTGGACAAGACGGAGTGCGGGTTGCATGGGGAGTCGCGAGTCACGAGTCACGAGTCACGAGAAAGCAGTCACGAGTCAGGAGTCACGAGTCACGTATTCAGCCGGGGACCCGAGGCTCACCGCGACTCGCGACTCGCGACTCGCGACACAGCGAGCACGGAATCATGACTCTGAAACCCGAATCGAAAGTCGAAGTCGCCAAGCGCAACGGCCGCCACCTCCGGGGAACCATCGCGGAGACCCTCGCCTCCGGCGCGACCCACTTCGAACACGACGATATCCAGCTCCTGAAGTTCCACGGGACCTACCAACAGGACTCGCGTGACGAGCGGCGAGGACGCGAGTCGGCCGGGGCGGAGAAGGCCTACTCCTTCATGGTGCGGGTGGCCGTCCCCGCCGGCGCGATCACCGCGGAGCAGTACCTCGCCCTGGAGGAGATCGCCGACCAGCATGCCAACGGCACGCTCCGGGTGACCACGCGCCAGGGCTTCCAGTTTCACGGCGTGCTCAAGGGCGACCTGAAGCCCACCATCGCCGCCATCAACCGGGACTTGCTGACCACCATCGCCGCCTGCGGCGACGTGCAGCGGAACGTGATGGGTTGCTCCGCGCCCCTGGCCGACGCCGACCACGCGGCGGTGCGGGCGGTAGCCGAGGCACTGGCGACGGAGCTGCGCCCCACCTCGCAGGCGTATCACGAGATCTGGCTCGATGGCGAGAAGCAGGCGTCCACCGAGCAGGAGGAGCCGTTCTACGGCGACCGGTATCTGCCGCGGAAGTTCAAGACCGCGGTCGGGCTCTCGGTGGACAACTGCGTGGACATCTATTCCCAGGACGTGGGGCTGCTGGCGATCGTCGCCGACAGGCGGATCCGGGGATTCAACCTCCTGGTCGGCGGCGGGCTCGGCATGACCCACAACAAGGCCGACACCACCGCGCGCCTCGCCCAGCCACTCGGCTTCGTGCCGACGGCGCATGGCGTCGAGGCGGTCCGCATCGTGGCCGCGATCTTCCGGGACCATGGCAACCGCTCCGACCGCCGGCACGCCCGGCTCAAGTATCTCATCGCCGAGTGGGGCATCGATCGCTTTCGGGAAGAGTTCCAGCGACGGGCCTCGTTCCAGCTCGGGCCTGCGGTGGTCCATCCACCGCTGCCGTTTCACGACCACCTCGGACGGCACCGCCAGTCCGACGGCCGGTTCTTCTATGGCGTCTTCATCCAGAGCGGCCGGATCGTGGACACCCCGGGACACCGGCTGAAGACGGCGCTGCATCAGATCGTCACCCGCTTCCGCCCCGGCATACGGCTCACCGGGCAGCAGAACCTGCTGCTCACCGATCTGGACGCGAGGAGCGTCGAGATGCTGGAGCTCCTTCTCCGTGCGCATGGGGTCCCGCTGGCGCTCGAGCTGTCGGCAGCGCGGCGGTTCTCTCTCGCCTGCCCCGCTCTGCCCACCTGCGGGCTCGCCGTGGCCGAATCGGAGCGGGTGATCCCGGCGATCCTGGACCAGTTCGAGGCCGAGCTGGAAAGCCTGGGGCTTCGCGACGCGCCGCTCACCATCCGGATGACCGGCTGCCCAAACGGGTGCGCCCGGCCGTACACCGCCGATCTCGCCTTCGTCGGCCGCTCGCTCGACCTCTACAACGTCTACGTCGGCGGTGGCCTCGCCGGCGACCGCCTGGTAGACCTCTACCGGGCCGACGTACCGATCGAGGAATTGCTTCCGGCGGTGCGGCCGCTGCTCGCCCGCTGGGCGGCGGAGCGGCTGGATGGTGAAGGGTTGGGAGACTTCTACCAGCGGATCCTGGGTCGCTCGACTCCGCGGACCGCGTTGACCGGCAGGGAGCAACCGACCCACGAGCTGGTGCGGATCGAGGTCACCCGATGAATGGCGCGCTGGTGATTGCGGCTCACGGCTCCCGGCGCGATCCCGCCGCCAACGCGCTGGTCCGCCGCCTGGCGGAGGCGGTGCGGGCTCGTCGGCTGTTCGATGAGGTCGCGGTCGCGTTCCATCAAGGCGAGCCGGGTTTCGACACGGTCCTGGATGAGCTCTCCTCCGACTTGGTGACGGTGGTGCCGCTGCTCACCAGCGCGGGGCACTATGCGGACGTGGTGTTGCCCCAGGCGCTCGCGCGCAACCGTCGCTTCAGCGAGCTCCGCCTGCGGCAGACGCCGCCGGTGGGCACCCATTCGGGCATCGCCCCGCTGGTGGCGCGGCGGGTGACCGAGCTGCTGCGCAACGAAGGGATCGACCGCCACTCGGCCTCGGTCGCCATCGTCGGCCACGGCACCCCGCGGCATCGAGAGAGCCGGACTTCCGCCATCCAGCTCGCCGACACCCTCCGTCGCCGCCGGGTGGCCGGCGAGGTGCTGGCGGCCTTCCTCGACGACGACCCGCCACTGGAGGCCCTGCTCGAGAAAGCCACACTTCCGTACCTAGTAGTGGTGCCATTCCTGATCGGGGGCGGAACGCACGTCGTAGAAGACCTTCCACGGATCCTGGAGG
>DASYVW010000385.1:0-19849 GCA_035936675.1 Gemmatimonadales bacterium | reverse complement strand
CGGGACGTGTGGGTTGGAGGGCTGGTAACGGCCGGGCTCTTTACCATCGGAAAGTTTCTGATTGGCCTCTACATCGGCACCAGCGCCCTCTCCTCCACCTACGGCGCCGCCGGCTCGGTGATCGTTGTCTTGGTGTGGGTCTACTACTCGTCCCAGATTATTCTGCTCGGTGCCGAGTTCACCCGGGAGTACGTGAAGCGCTTTGGCCGAAAGCCGCCGCCGGAAGAATTTGCTACCGGTGCGTCCGCCCCATGAGCTTCTCGCTGTCGGGCGGGGTGGAAGCCTGCATGTGCTCGAGCAGGCGCCGGGGATCCGTCTCCATAATGATGGCGCCCCGGTGCTCCTCCGTCAGGAATCCTTCCTGCACCGCGTGATCCAGAAATCGGATCAGCCCATCGAAGTATCCCGCCACGTTGAGAATTCCCGACGGCTTGGCGTGAATTCCGAGCTGGCCCCAGGTGAGAATCTCCAAGAAGCCCTCGAGCGTACCGATCCCTCCGGGTAGTGCAATAAACCCATCCGACATGTCCGCCATCTGGGATTTGCGTTGGTGCATGGATGCGACCACGATCAGATTGGGAATCCCGGTATGGGCTGCTTCCTTCTCCATGAGCTGCTGGGGGATGATGCCGGTGACGTGACCGCCGTGCTCGTGGACGGAATCCGCCAACTCGCCCATGATGCCGACACTGGCCCCCCCATAGACCAGCTCGATGCCCTGCTCGGCCAATATCTGGCCGAGCTCCCGGGCGGCTGCCCCATACTCGGGTCGCGACCCGGGGTTCGTCCCGCAGAACACACATATCCGATTCATCTGCCGGTCCATCGCCATCGCGGGTCCTCGTTTGGAAAGGTCTAGGGCCTAGGGTCTAGAGTCTACGCTGAAACTCGCGGATCGCATACATTGCGGCTCTTGGAGCTTGTCTCTAGACCCTAGACCCTAGACTCTAGACTTGAATATACGGAGATCAGCAATGGAACATCGTACGCTTGGCCGGCAGGGCCTGAGGGTCTCGGCTCTCGGTCTCGGCTGTATGGGGATGTCGGAGTTCTACACCGGGCGCAATGACGCCGAGTCGATCGCGACCATCCACCGGGCCCTCGATCTCGGGATCGACTTTCTGGACACGGCCGACATGTACGGCCCCTTCACGAACGAACGTCTCGTTGGCAAGGCCATCAGAGGGCGCCGGGACGAGGTCGTGCTCGCCACCAAATTCGGCAACGAGCGCGGAGAGGACGGCAGCTTTCTTGGGGTGAACGGCCGCCCGGAATACGTCAGGAAATCGTGCGATGGCTCGCTCCAGCGGCTCGGCGTCGATCACATCGATCTCTACTATCAGCACCGGGTGGACCGCACCGTGCCGATCGAGGAGACGGTGGGGGCGATGGCAGACCTGGTTCGAGAGGGCAAGGTGGGTTATCTCGGCCTGTCCGAGGCGGCGCCGCCGACGATCCGCCGGGCCAACGAGGAATATCCTATCTCCGCCCTTCAGACCGAGTACTCACTCTGGACCCGCGATCCCGAAGACGAGATTTTGCCGCTCTGCCGGGAGCTGGGTATTGGCTTCGTGGCATACAGCCCGCTTGGCCGGGGATTCCTCACCGGGCGGTTCCGCACCTTTGAGGATTTGCCCGAGGATGACTACCGGCGCAACTCGCCCCGGTTCCAGGGCGAGAACTTCCAGAAGAATCTGGATCTGGTCGAGCGGGTCGAGGAGATCGCCAGGCGGAAGCAATGCACCCCAGCGCAGCTGGCCCTGGCATGGTTGCTGGCGCAGGGTGAGGACATCGTGCCGATCCCCGGAACCAAGCAGCGCCGCTATCTCGAGGAGAACGTCGGAGCCCTGGATGTGGAGCTCACCAGTGCCGATCTCGAGGAGATCGAAGAAGTTGCGCCGAAAGGAGCTGCCGCTGGCGATCGGTACCACGAGGCGGGCATGCGGACGATCAACGGTTGAGGGCCGGCTCGCGCATCTCCGACAGGCGCCGTTGGGCTGCGCCGCCGTAGATCAGCTCATAGGGTGATCGCTCGGCGATCGATCTGTACCATCCGGCCGCTTCCTCCCGGCGCCCGACCTCGCGCAGCAGCTCCGCACGTAGATAGCGTTGAGACACGAGCGAGAAGAATGGTGACGCCACGGTGAGCTGAAACCAGAGCCGTGGGTGCGACTGCTCCAGGATTCGGAGCGCTTCCTCGGGCCGGCCTTCCGCCCAGGCTATCGTTGCCTGGAGCTCCACCAGCAAGCTGGCGGCCAGTCCTTCGGCTGGACCGGCCAGCGTCCCGAGTGATTCTGCCTGCTCGGTGGCAGAAGCCACATCTCCCAGCCGTAGGTCGATCAATCCCAGCAGGTATACCCGCAGAGCCGGATGTAGATCGTTGTGCATCGCAAAGATCAGAAACATGCTCGGCGCCACCCCGGCCGGATCCCAGTCCTCGAGTGCCCGGCGCAGGTCCCGAAGCTCCGCCTCTGCCGCTGGACGAAAGGGAAGAATGGCGAAGAGGGCTCGCATCTCCAGGCCCCAGGTACGGTCGAGCGACTCGGCCAGCTCCAGCTGATCCCGCGCGAGGTCCTCACGGCCTCCCGCGAGCGCGACGTGTGCCACCAGCGTATGACAGAGCGCCCGGAGCTCCGGCGAACGTGCCACCTGGATGAAGCTGCGGGCCAGGTTTTCCGCGCCGGCGAGATCGCCTGAGTAGAGCGCCACATCCGAGAATGCGATGGCGACGGTGACGGCCCGCGCCCGGTGCAGCTCAGCGGACACCTGTTCGATGGCCGCCCGGTCGCCGGTGGTATACGCCCGCAAGGCTCGCATCGCCAGCGCCTGATCTCCATCCGGACTGGCTCGTAGAATCCGCTCGATGAGGTCGAGCGTCTCGCCCTTCCGACCTTCAATAGCCGAAACCCGTACCAGGTGAACCATGGCGCCGACATGATCGGGCTCGAGTCGGAGCACGCGCTCGAGCGGCTCGCGTGCCTCCACCGAACTTCTGCCCCGGAGTGGATTCGAGTGGAACAGGAGGTCACCCAGGTGGAACCACGCCTCGAGGTCCTCGGGATAAGTCCCTATGATGGTGTTGTACAGTGACTCGGCCTCATCTACCGCGCCATGAAGCCACGCGCGCTGGGCGCTGAAGACGAGCTGATCGCGCAGGGACAGGCGCTGTCGGTACTCGAAGCCGCGGTCCGCCAGCTCGCGGGCCAGATCGGGCAAGGCACACCCCGCGGCCGATGCGGCCAGCCTGTAGTACGCCAGCGCAAACGAGGGATCGGCATCGATCGCCGCCTGAAAAGCCTCCATGGCATCGAAGTAGCGCCCCGCGCGGAGTTCCCGCTCGCCGAGCAGATAGGACTTGAGCGCGTCGAGCGAGGTGGTTGTGAGCCCGGCTAGCCGGGTCAGACGGGTGCCCGACGTGCCGCCCCGGGCAGCGAGGAGCTGGCGAGCAAGCTCGTCCACGAGCTCGAAGATCTCGCCCTCGCTGCCCGCCGTCGTGCTCGCGCTCGCAAGCACCTGCCCATCGAGGGAATACAATGAAGCGCCCGCCTGAAGCCGGCCGCCAGCCTCCACGATGTTTCCCTCGAGGTAGCTCCCGGCCTCGAAGTGCGCGGCGACAGCGGGTCCGGGAATCGGCGCCGCCTGGTCGTGGTTGAGGAACCGAAGCACGGCGCGGTGGTCCACGGTTCGAAGCTCACCTGCGCCATCGAGCTTGGTGGCCAGCAGGTCCACCATCCCTTCTCGCAGATAGGCCAGGCGAGCATCCCCCCGCACGGAGAAGGGAAGGACCGCCACCCTTGCGGCGGCGTCGGGGTGGGCAGTCGGAGCACTCACCTCGCGACGAGGTGCGGGGACTGGCCGGCGGCGAAGGGTCTCCACCAGCTGCCGGGTTTCGACCGACGGCTCCAGCTCGAACTCCTGGGCCATACGGCGCGCGAACTCGTCGTACACCCGTAGCGCGGCGGATCGGTCCCCGATGTGGTCGAGCAGGGTCAGCAGGCGCCGGACCGCGTTCTCATCGTCGGGGCTCAACTCCAACACGCGCCGGCACCACTGGGCCGCATCGGCGAGTCGTCCCTCGGCCTCTCTCTGATCGGCTACGGCGCGGGCGGCCGTAGTGGCGGCGGCGCGAAGCCTTGTCCGCTCTCGGTCCAGCCATTCCTGATACTCAGCCGCCGCCCCGGCGACGTGTAGCCCCTCCAGGAACGTTCCCCGATAGAGTCCAACCGCCTGCTCCGGCTCCCCTTGGTGGAGAGCTTGCTCGAGCGCCGTCGCATCACACCAGAGCAATTCCTCGGGCACACCGACCTCGTCATCACCCCGGCCCGCAACCACCTCAGGACCGAGTTGCGCTCGGAGGAAATACAGGGCGCGGCGGAGCGCGGCCCGGGCGTGCTCCTGGTCCAGCTCGGGCCAGAAGAGCCCCAGCAGCGTATCCCGCCGGTGGAACCGGCGCGGCGTGGCGACGGCGAGATAGGCCAGGAGCCCCAGCCGCTTGGGCTGCTGAAGCACCGAGCGCAACTCGACACCCTCGGGTCCACGCAGGTCGAGCCTGCCTAGAGTGTGAAACTGGATCATGGCTACCGTGGTACGAGGCCGCGCTCGGCGCGGAGGTCACGGGGAAGGGAACGCTAGGGCAACGTCGAGGCGGCAGTCTGTCCAACGTAAGAGTCGCTCTCAGGAACGGCAATGGCCGGGCGGTGGCTCTTCGTTCCCCTCCTCGAGAGGTCCCCATGTTCCGCTCGCTGCTCGCCTTAGCACTCCTTCCGTCTGCTTCCGCCTTTGCCCAAACGCCTTGGCCACCCGATGGAGCGCAGGAGTATCTCGTGCCCGTCGCTCCACAGGAGTCACTGAGGGTGACGGTCGCGGGATCGGGTGAGACCGTCGTCCTCGTGCCCGGACTGTTCGGTTCTGCGTTTGGCTACCGCCACTTGCTGGCGATGCTCCCGGCCGCTGGGTTCCGCACGATCGTCATCGAGCCGCTCGGCATCGGCCGCTCACCCCGGCCGAAGCGAGCGGACTACTCGCTTACGGCCCAGGCCGATCGCCTGAACGCGGTGCTCGGGAGCCTGGACGAACCCCCCGCCATCGTGGTCGGGCATTCGCTGGGTGCCTCGATGGCACTGCGTCTTGCCTATCGGCACCCCGGGCGGGTCCGTGCCCTGATTGCCCTCGACGGCGGCCCAGCGGAACAGGCCGCCACACCCGGCCTCCGACGCGCCATGCGGTACGCGCCTTGGGTGAAGTGGCTCGGCGGCATCAAGAGGATTCGACCTCAGATGAGGAAGGGTCTCATCGCGGCATCGGGCAATACCTCCTGGGTGACCGATCAGGTCATGGATGGCTACACCGCCGGGGCCAAGGCCGATCTGGACGGCACCCTGCTGGCCTTCATTGCCATGACTGAGACCCGGGAGCCAGAGCGCATCACCGTCCACCTGGCCGAGATTCGTTGCCCGGTGCGTTTGGTGATCGGAACCGCACTACATGAGGGTGGAGTAGAGCCGAAGCAGGTCCAGCTGATGCGCGACCGACTGCCGGACTTCAGCGTCGACAGCATTCCCGGAGCAGGTCAGTACCTCTTCGAAGAGCAGCCTTCCTCGGTGGTCGCGGTCATCCGGCACGTTGGGCTGACCAGAACCGCCTCCGCTGAATCCGTTCACTAACGCCACTCGAGCCCGTGACCCGGCCGACTCCGGTCGGGTCACGCTCAACGCCACGAGTGGGCAACGGCCTCCCGGAAGATTGGAACCACACCTCTCGGAGGCTGGTGCATGAGCGATCGACTCTGGTACGAAGGCCATCAGCCCTACGATGCGATAGTCATCGGCAGCGGCTTCGGCGGCGCGATGACCGCACACGTGCTGGTCGAGGCGGGCTGGTCGGTTCTTATGGTGGAGCGGGGCGACTGGGTGGCGCGTGGCCCCGAGAATTGGGCCCCGGATGGGGTGGGGCAGATGACCTCGCACTACTCGAGCGAATCGCCTTACCGCGTCATGACCGAGTCGGGAGAGACCCAAGCCGGAGCATTTCACTGCGTTGGTGGTCCATCTGTCTTCTATGGTGGCGTCGCCTTCCGTTTCCGTGCCGAGGACTTCGAGCAGGACCCCGAGATCGCGGGCGCCTCAGGAGCTCGTTGGCCGTGGACGTATCACGAGCTCGAGCCCTACTACACCGAGGCCGAGCAGATTCTTGGCGTCGCCGGCGGTACAGGGGTGGATCCGACCGAGCCCTCCCGGAGCGGCACCTATTCTGAGGCCCCAGCAGAGCTGGCTCCGGTGTCGCGACGCATCGAGCGCGCCGCTCGCGAGCTCGGCTGTCGGCCCTTTCGTCTCCCCCTGGCAATCAATCGCCGTGTGCGGCCCGGCCGCGGGGCCTGCATCGGCTGTGGCAGTTGCGACGGGTTCGCCTGTGCGGTCGGCGCGAAAAACGATCTCGCGACCGCAGTCCTTGGACCGCTGGTCAGGCGCGGGCTACACCTGCGGGTCAATGCGGTGGCCACCCGGCTCTACGCCGAGCGAGGGCGCATCACCGGTGTCGAGATCAGGGACCGTGATACAGGTGAGGCAACGGTGTGCCGCGCCGACATGGTGGTGCTTGCCGCGGGCGCGCTCGCGACCCCTCAGCTATTGCTTGCTTCGGGGCTTCAGCGGCTCAATCCCGGAGGCCATGTCGTCGGCCGATATCTCATGCGGCATTACAACAAGATCGTCTTCGGCGTCTTTCCGCAGCCACCGAATCCCGGCGGAGGGTTTCACAAGCAGCTGGCCATCCACGATTTCTACTTCGGGGACACTGCGCTCCGGTATCCGCGGGGGAAGCTCGGAGGCATACAGCAGCTCGCCACGCCGCCGGTCGGTCTGGTGAGGGCCCAGCTCCCCCCGGTCATCGGCTCGGTCTGCGCGCGATGGGTGGACCACCTCACCGGCCTTCTGACGATCGCCGAAGACCAGCCCCAGTACGAGAACCGGGTCCTTCTGGACGGTGTTGTCACCGACCGTGTTGGCCTGCCACGACTCCAGATAACCCACCGCTACAGCAAACGGGACCGGGCGGCTGGCCGTGCTCTCGTCGAGCGTGCCAGCGCCATTCTCCGCCGCGCAGGGGCCTGGGCTCTGGTCCGGCACCGCATCGACACCTTCTCCCACGCTGTCGGTACGGTACGCATGGGCGCCGATCCTCGAACCTCGGCGCTCGACCCCGAGTGCCGCTTCCGGGGTTTGGAAAACCTGTACGTAGTGGACGGCAGTGTGATGCCGACCTCGGCCGCGGTCAATCCCAGCCTGACGATCGCCGCGAACGCGCTGCGTGCCGCTCACCAATTGGCCGGGCACTCATCCCCCATCCAGGAGCCTGCGTCCTATGCCGCATCCGCCGGTTAACCTCGCCCTTCTCGGTTGCGGCGGGATCACCCGCACTCACAGCCGCACCCTCCAAAGCTTTCGATCGGCGGTCCACTGCTTCTATGCCAGCCGGGACCCTGCCAGAGCGGCGGCGATGGCTCAGCGGTTTGGGGGAACCGGGTCGTTCGGATCCTACGCGGCAGCGCTGGTGGATGACCGGATCAACGCCGTTTTGGTTGCTACCCCGCCGGCATCACACCTCGAGCTCACCTTGGCCGCGCTCCAGCATGGCAAGAACGTGATCGTGGAGAAGCCGGCCTTTCTTCGAGTTGCCGACTTTGCCCTGGTACGAGCCGCGGAGGTGCGCAGCGGCCGCCGGGTGCTGGTGGCCGAGAACTACTGCTACAAACCGCTCGCCCGCACCCTGCGCCGAATCGTCGGCTCCGGCCTGTTGGGCGAGGTGCGTTTTGTCGAGCTCAACGCGGCGAAGCATCAGTCACCTGGAGGGTGGCGGAGCAACCCGATCGCGGCAGGAGGCGGCGCCCTCTTCGAGGGAGGAATCCACTGGATCGACCTGCTCGCCAATCTCGGCCTTCGGATCGAGGCGGTACACGGCTTCAGGCCGGGAGATTGGCGGACGCAGGAGCGGAGTATGCTGGTGGTCGCGGAGTACGAAGAAGGAGCCATCGGCACCCTCACGCATTCGTGGGAGATCCCATCGCCCCTCAGGGGTCTCCGGTTCTCCCACATCTACGGCACGCGTGGGTCTGTCAGCTTCGAGTCGAACGGCCTCTTCGTTCTGATCACCGGTCCCAGGCCCCGGCTTCTGTTCCCCGGCATCCGTGACATCAATGGTTACCAGGCGATGTTCCGCGACTTTGTCGCCGCCCTCCAGACCGGGACCGAGCCGGTCATGTCCCTCGCCCGCGCGCAGCGTGGTCTCGAGCTGATCGAGGCCGCCTACAAGAACGTGACGGCTCACCCCGAACTGGAGACCGTTCCATGATCACCCTTCTGTCGGCGTTGATCGGCCTGCTGGCGGGTGTGCACTCGGCGACGTGGGGGATGTACAAGGACGCGCCCCACGAAGGATTCTCGTGGCGCAAGTACGCCCGCAGCCCAATCCTGGGCGCCGCCCTGGGCCCTGTCATCGAGGTGGCCACGGGGCTGGATCCACGTCACGCCGGGAGCGCCGTGGTGCTGTTCGGCGTCGTCTACGCCGTGGAGCGCGCCCTCGCGGAGATCTACAAGACGTTCCTGCGCGAGGAGGACCAGACCAAGTATTTCATCCCGATGCAGTTCCACGTTTTCGGCAAGGTGGTCAGGAGTCGAAGGGCAAGACTGTTTGTTGGGGCGCTGTACACCGCACTCCTGCTCGGGCTGATCGGGTTCGTAGCCCGCCTCGACCGGATCGCTGTCGGCACCCATCTGATCGGAGTCGTGTTGTTAGTCGGCAGTTTGGGGGGGTGGATCAGCGCATTTGGCGGGGCCTGGAAAGATGCACCCTCAGAAGGCTTCCAGATCCTGAAATTCTTCCGCAGCCCAGTTCTGGCAGCCCTCTTTGCCGGGGGAGTCGCCGGCCTCACTGATAGCCTTCTGATCGTGACACTCGCCGCAACCGGCTACACCGTCGCCACCACCGAGACGTACAAGACCTTCTTCTTCCCTTCGAAACCGCGCGGCAAGTTCGCCGGCAAACCAGTACGCTATCCGGAGATGCTGTTCCGCAGGCAGCGTTTCGTGCTGCCGTACGCCGCCATCTGGGCTGGGCTGTTCCTCGCCGCGATGGAGGCCGCCCGTGGCTAAGGCAGCGTCCCTGGTCGTGTTCGTGCTTCTGTCGCTCGCTTGCCACGGCCCCCTCTCGCCGTTTCTGCCGGCGACCTACGAGCCAATCCTGCTTTTCTATGGACAACTCTACCCACCTTTAGCGGTGGCGCTGCTCGGAGCCGTGGCGTCGACTGCGGCCGAGTATTTGAACTATTACCTCTATCGGGTGCTGCTCGACTGCCGGTCGCTGGACCGGTTAATGAGGAGCAATGGAGCCCGGCCGGTGACGGCCTTGTTCGGACGGCGCCCGTTCCTTGCCATCTGGATCTGTGCCTGGTCACCACTCCCCGACTGGGCTGCCAGGATTCTGGCGGCTCATTCACGCTATCCGGTGCACCGCTACCTCGCGGCATTCGTCGTCGGGAGGATCCCCAAGTTCTGGCTCCTCGCGGCAGTCGGCTCATACTGGATGCCCAGTGGCGGGACTGCGATGGCGATTGCGGCGGGATCCGGGCTCCTCACGTTGGTGGGGATTCTCCGGCGCCGCAGTAGGCGAGTTTCCACAGCGGCGTATGTCTCGGTTCCCGAGGTTGCCCTAAAAACCGCGCTACTCGCGTGTTTGGGATTCTCTCTGGCCGGCGCCTTGCCCCAGCGACTGGCGGCCCAGGAGCCATTCAGCTCGCGGCTGGAGGGCATCTCCAAGGGTGCAAGCCTGGATTGCTTCATCTACGAAGGAACCGGAGCGACGGCCTTCTCATTCCGGCTCTCAGGCCTGCGCCCGGGAGGGCTCGGCCCTGAGCTGAGCGTGTCGTTCTTTCCCAAAGCACTCATTGCGCGGGCGCTGCTCTTCGCCCCCGATTTTGGGGCAGCCTACAACGTCTCGATACCCCATGCGACCCTGCTGATCAAGGCTGGTGGCAGCGCCCTCACGGGCCTCGCGAGCGACGTGGTGCTCGTCCCCGGTGCCCACGTGGGAGCCGGCATCGTCGTACGGATCGACGAGCGAACCGGAATCCGGATAGATGCTGCTCGGCACTCCTACTTCGACACCGGGGAGACTGAGGCCATCTGGAGCATCGGGCTCGGGTTTACGGCGCTTAGCCCGCGGCGGCGCTGATTGGCGCCTGCTCCTGCTGCTCCGCGGGCTCGCGCCTCGGATCCGAGATCGCTTCGACGATACGGCCGACCTCCTGGTCGCTGGCTGCTCCATCCTCCAGTGCAAGGTCCGCCTGGGCCACGATGCCCACCACCGCTCCGTTTTCATCTACGACGGGCACCCGCCTGACCTGCTGTGCGACCATGACCTCGCGGACGATCTCGACCTCATCCTCCGGGGCGGCCGCGATGGGGTCGTTGGTCATCCGCGGATGGCAAGATCGCGATCGGTCACAGTCCCGACGAGTAGCCGGCTTTCGAGCCTTTCCACCACCGGGATCGAGCCGCAATCGAGACGTCCCCAATCTGCCTTGTCTCGCCAACCGTGCGGTGACGTGCGTACCTTTGGCCCATGAGGCTTCCCGGCGAGATCCTTCAGGGCATCCTGGCTCGAGCCGCGCTCGTGCTGCTGCGGGTGTATCTCGGAGTGGTTTTCCTGATCTCGGCCGTGCCCAAGCTGCGGGGGGATTTCACCATAGGGCTCACGGCCTTCCTGGAGCAGAGGGCCTTGGAGCAGAGCCACCCGTTCTACCGGGAGTTCCTGCAGGAGGTGGTGCTGCCCAATACGGGGCTATTCGCGGCGCTGGTTACCTGGGGAGAATTACTGGTGGGAGTGTTGCTGATTCTCGGGTTGATAACCCGGCTCTCGGCCACGGTTGCGCTGCTGCTCACCCTCAACTACATGTTCGCCAAAGGAGCCTGGCCCTGGACACCCTCCAGCAATGACGCGGCATTTGCCGCCATATCCCTGGCGCTGGTGATCGGTGCCGCCGGGCGGACATTCGGTCTGGATTCGATGCTGGCCAGGCGCTGGCCGAGGTCACCGTTCTGGTAATACATCAAGCACAAACGCGTACTTGAAGGCGATCTCTCGCAGGTAGTCGTACCGGCCCGATGCTCCGCGGTGTCCTGCCCCCATGTTGGTCCGCAACAAAAGTCTGTTGTCGTCGGTCTTCTTGGCCCTGAGCTTGGCGGTCCACTTGGCCGGCTCCCAGTACGCCACCCGCGGGTCGTTGAGACCGGCAGTCACGAGCATATGGGGGTAGCGCCGCGCCTCCACGTTGTCGTACGGGGAGTACGAGCGAATGTATTCGTACGCGGCGCGGTCGTTCGGATTGCCCCATTCATCGTACTCGATGACGGTGAGCGGCAGGGACGCATCGAGCATGGTGTTCACCACGTCCACAAACGGCACCTCGGCCAGCACGGCACGAAACAGCTCAGGGCGCATGTTGGTTACCGCGCCCATCAGCAGCCCGCCGGCGCTCCCGCCGTTGATGACCAGCCGGTCCGCGCTGCTATAGCCTTTGCCGATGAGATACTCTGCCGCCGCAATGAAGTCGGTGAAGCTGCTCCGCTTGTTGAGCAGACGTCCGCCTTCATACCATGCCCGCCCCATCTCCTCCCCCCCTCGTACGTGGGCAATTGCCACCACGAAGCCCCGGTCCAGCAGACTCAACGTGTTCGAGGAGAACGTGGGGTCATAGCTCAGGCCGTAAGCACCGTACGCATTGAGCAGCAGAGGACGCTTTCCCTCGAGCTGAAGCGGGATCCGGTAGACCAGCGAGATCGGCACCGCCGTTCCGTCCGGGGTGGTGGCGGAGAGACGCTCGCTTCGATACAGCGAGGGGTCGTACCCGCCGAGCACCTCAGTCTGCTTTCGCACAGTCCAGGTGCGCCCTGCCATGTCATAATCGACTACCGAGCTGGGCGTGACCAGCGACGTATAGGTGAACCGGAGCAGGGTCGTGTCGAATTCCGGATTCGCGTGGGCACGAACGGTGTACACCGGCTCCGGGAATGAGATGAGCTGCTCCTCACCCGCCGCCAGATCGAGCACCCGGATCTGCCGGAAGCCCGACGCGCGCTCGTAGACGACCAGGTGCTTCCTGAATGCATCAGTCGCATCCAGCTTCACCTCGGGGCGGTAGGGTAGCACGGGCGACCAGTGTTCCCGGTCCGGTGTAGCCACGGGTGCCTGTACCAGCCGGAAGTTTGGCGCAGCGTCGTTGGTGGTGATGAAGAACCGGTCGCCATTGTGGCTGACGGTGTACTCGATCCCGGGCGCACGCGACTGCACTACGCGGAAGGGATCCTCCGGCCGATCCGCGCTGACAAACCGCACCTCGGATGTCGAGTGGCTCGAAATGTCCAGCAGGAGGTAGGCGCGGCTCCGGGTGCGGCTGATGTCCAGGAAGAAGGACGCGTCCGGCTCGAAATACACCAGCACATCCTGGGAGGGGTTCGTTCCCACACGGTGCCGGTACAGGCGGCAAGGGCGGTGCGCCTGGTCGAGGGCCATGTAGAAAAGCGTGCGGCTATCGTTGGCCCAGGCCACGTCATGGGACGTGTTCACGATGCTCTCGGCGAACAGCGCTCCGCTGGCGAGGTCCTTGATGTACAGCGTGAACTCTTCGGCTCCCGAGGTATCCACCGAGTAGGCCAGGAGCCGATGGTCCGGGCTTACCGCGCTCGCGCCGAGACGGAAATAGCCGTGGCCCGCTGCCAGCGGGTTCTGATCCAGCAGAATCTCCTCGTCCCCGAGCTCGCCATGCCGGCGGCAAAAGATCGGATATTGGCCCCCGGCCTCTGTGCGGCTGTAGTAGAGGCAGTCGTCGAGCCGCTCCGGGACCGAGAGATCGGTTTCCTTGATGCGCCGCCGCATCTCCTGATAGAGCCCTTCCTGCAGGCGCTCCGTATGCCGCATGACACCAGCCGTGTAGCGATTCTCCGCCTCCAAGTAGGCCATCACTTCGGGATCGCCGCGGTCCCGAAGCCAGAAGTAATCGTCTACCCGGAGCTCACCGTGGACGGTTTCGACCCGGGGAACGACCCGAGCCACGGGCGGCGCCAGCTCTGCTGCAGCGGTCGGGCTGAGAGTCTCAGTCTCTTCGAAGCCTGCGGTCGTGCCGGAAGGAGCGGTGAAGGGTGCTACGGTGCGGCTCGGATTGGACGACATCTAAAGTTTCGTTCCCCGGAGACTCGGTGGTCCACTGGACTGAACTGAGGTGGACCCCAGAGCAGGTCCAGGGGTGAATTACGACCGGCGGGCGGAGCAAGTCAAGTCTCACGTAAATCGTTTTGCTGCAGTCACTTACATGTGATCGACAACACCCTCCCCTGGGACCGTTGCAGGGCCAAGCCGCTGGCAACTGCGGATGTTAGGTCACCGCACGAAGATAGGCCACCGATCAACAACCCCGCACTTCCTTTCGCTCAACAAAGCTCCAGCTCCTGGCCGTAGGCGCAGGTACCACAATGACATCCACCGGCTGGGTCAGCGATGTCGTCGTGATGCAGTTGGGTCCCGGCGTGGTCTCGACCACTTCGACGGTGAGTTCGCCGTTGACCTGGCGCACCCGGTCAACCGCGATCTCGTATCCTCCGGTTGGGCGCTGTCCGGCGGCCACAGCCACAACCACGTCTCGCGTAAAATCGACGGCCGGCCGATCACCCACGCCCAGCTCGGACCAGAAACCGGCCCAGGCATTGGCGTCCCGGATGATCAGGCGACGGGATTCGCCGACGCCGGTCCGGGTCCACTGGCCGATTCTTCTAAGCTCGAGACCGGCTCCGCTGTCGTAGGCGGCGTAACCCTTCTCCCGGGTCGCCTCGGTCGGGAGGCTATCGGTTCCTGGCGAAGGCGTATGTGTCACGGTATCGCCGGGCAGCCCACTCGGCCCGAGCTCGGGCGTCGGAGACAGGGCCACAGGCGCATCACTGCTGCCGTCGTCCGGCGCCACCCGCATGGTTCTGCCCCCCGCGCAGGCCACCAGAGCCGCGAGCGGAAGCAGGATTCCGTAGCGTCGTGGGGTCATTGGTCGCTCCATCTGTAGTTCGAGGCGTCTTCGGTTCAGTGGCTAATAAGCTACGGCCATGCACTGCGTCCCGCGAACTCCGTCATCTCTCAGGCCAGGTGACCTCGGTACACGTACTAGCCGACTGGCCATTCCGGCCACACTATACCCACTCATTGCTGCCGCCCGCGCCCGCCCCGCTCTCAAGGAGAACGCGATGAACCTCGTCGATCGTGTCAAGCGAATCCTGCTTTCGCCCCGCACTGAGTGGGAGGTTATCGACGCGGAGCAGACCACGCCGGCAGCGCTTTACACCGGCTACATTGCGCCGCTCGCTGCCATCGGGCCGATAGCCCGGCTGATCGGGTACACCGTTTTCGGCATACCCCTCCCCCTCGTGGGCACGTACAGGGTTCCGTTCGGGTCGGCGCTCTCCGGCGCGGTTACCGCTTATGTGCTCACCCTGGCGGGCACCTATATCCTCGCGCTGATCGTCGACGCGCTCGCTCCCACGTTCAACGGTCAGCGCAATCAGATCCAGGCGCTCAAGGTTGCGGCATACTCCAGCACCGCCGCGTGGGTGGCCGGCATCTTCACGCTCATCCCCTGGCTGGGATTTCTCGGAATTGCCGGTCTCTACAGTCTGTACCTGCTCTATCTGGGCCTGCCGGTCCTCATGAAGGCGCCGCGAGAGAAGGCGCTTCCCTACACGGCCGTGGTCATTCTCGCCGCCATCGTTCTATTCATGGTCGTCGGCGTGATCGCGGGACGATTTACCGGCATACCGCATGCAGTGATGACGATGCCCTGATCGCGCCATCCGACGGGCCCCGCCGGCTGCCCACGGCGAGGCCCCCACGCTCCCAGGCGACGCGGATCACAGCCCGGACCTTGGGTATATGGTAGAATTCCCGCTTCGCCCGGTGCTAAGTCGGCTACGGAACGAATGATCCGGCGATCGAACGAGAACCCGAGGAAGCTCATATGACTCGTCGCCTAGCCTATATCAGTCTGCTCGTGCCTGCCATGATTCTGGGCTCGGGCGTGGGCAGTTGTGCGCGCAACCCCGTGACCGGTAAGAGCCAGCTCTCGCTCGTCTCCGAGTCTCAGGAGATCGAGATGGGCAAGCAGGGTGCCCAGGAAGTGGCCCAGACAATCGGTCTGTATGACAATGCCAACGCCCAGGCATACGTCGCCGAGATCGGCAAGCCGATCGCCGCCGCGTCCGAGCGGCCCAATCTGCCTTGGGAATTCCACGTGGTGGATGACCCCTCAGTGAACGCATTCGCCTTGCCGGGAGGCTTTATCTACGTGACCCGCGGCCTCATGGGCACGGTCAACGACGAAGCCGAATTCGCAACCGTCGTCGGGCACGAGATCGGGCACGTCACCAACCGCCACTCGGTGCAGATGATCAGCAAGTCCCAGCTGGCCCAGTTGGGGCTGGGAATCGGGAGCATTGTCTCGTCCGACATCGCGAAGTTTGGGCAGCTCGCGAGCGCCGGCCTCCAGGTGCTATTCCTGAAGTACAGCCGCAACGCGGAAAATGAGGCCGACCAGGCCGGGTTCCGCTACGCGCTGAACCAGGGGTACGACGTGAGGGAAATGCCCAAGGTATTCCAGACCCTCGACCGGATCAGTCAGACTGGTGGTGGCGGCAAACTCCCCGAATGGCTGGCGACTCACCCGAACCCGGGCAACCGGATCAAGCACATCGGGACTCTGCTGGACACGGTACACACGGATCTGAGCAAGGCCAAGGTCAACCGGGACGGGTACCTACAGCGCATCAAGGGGATGACGTACGGCGAAGATCCTCAGCAGGGCTATTTCGAGGGGACCCAATTCTACCATCCGAAGATGCGTTTCCAGCTGCACTTTCCGGACGGGTGGCAGGTGCAGAACACCACGGCTGCGGTCGCATCGATGAGTCCCAATCAGGACGCAATCATCCAGCTGAGCCTGGCCGGGCAGACTTCACCGCAGCAGGCGGCTCAGCAATTCCTGTCCCAGCAGGGCGTCCAGGCGGGTCGAACCTCCAATACCAGCATCAATGGGCTCCCTGCCACCTCGAGCTACTTCCAGGCCCAGACCCAGCAGGGCACCATCGAGGGGATCGTCTCGTTCGTTTCTTACGGGGGACAAACCTTCAGTCTGATGGGCTACACGCCGGGCGGCAAGCTGAGCACCTACGACCATGTCTTCCAGAGCACGATCCGGAGCTTCGGTGAGCTGCGGGACGGTTCCAAGATCAATGTTCAAGCGGCCCGGATCGACTTGGTGAAGCTCAACCGGGACATGACGCTTGAGCAGTTCAACGCCCAGTACCCATCTTCCGTTCCGATCGAGCAAGTCGCGATCATCAATGAAGTGGAGGGGCCCTCGACGGTTCTTCCGGCTGGGCGCCTGGTCAAGCGGATTGTAGGGGGGCGGAAGGCACAAGCGTCCTGATACGCTCGAAGACACCGTTCCACATGGGGCGGGTGAGCCGCCCCGTGTTGGTGTTCTGCCGGCTGGGGTGAAACGAAGCGACCAGCACGGTGCCGTCGGGGAGAACCGCTTCGGCACCGTGACCGAAGCTGGGTCGCTCCCGAGGAGTAAGCCGCCCCCACCAACCGGCGGCCCGGAGCCAGCTCTCCCACCCGATTCTACCCAACGCCAACACGACTCGAACCCTGGTGAGGAGCCTGAGCTCCTCCTGGAGGTAGGGACGGCAGCGATCCAATTCCTCCGCTGTCGGGCGGTTCTCGGGCGGCGCGCACCGGGCGGCCGCCGTGATGTAGCAATCGGTCAGCGTCAGGCCATCGTCACGGGTCCAGGCGGTCGGCTGATTGGCCCACCCGTACCGGTGCAGCGCTTCGTAGAGCCAGACCCCGCTGGCGTCTCCGGTGAAGACGCGGCCCGTCCGATTGCTTCCGTGAGCGCCCGGCGCGAGACCGACGATGAGCAGCCGGGCTTCAGGGTCACCGAACCCAGGCACGGGGCGTCCCCAGTAGGACTGGGACGCGAATTCCCGCTTCCGTGTACTCGCGATCTGACTGCAGTAGCGCCGTAACCGGGGGCAGCGCTCACAGCCGGTTATGCGGTCAGCCAGCTCCTGCAGTGCGCTGGTCACGAGCTAGTCGGGCAGGCGGAGCAAAAGCCGCTCTCTGCTACCGCTGGCGGCGGGCTCGATCTGTGCGAAGATGGTCAGCTCCGCACTCGACGGCGCGGCACATGAGGAAGGGACGAGCCCGCGCACTTCGATCGACGAGCCGGCATCCTCCAACGTCCACGATCCCGCTCTCGGCCCAGCTCCTGCCGCCGTACAGTGCCCCGAGACTCGTACCCGCCGGCCTAGCAGGCTATCCACGGTGAGGACGGCCTCAACCCGCACCAGAGGAGCCTCGTCCGCTCGTCCAGGGAAGGAGGGTGCCTTCGGCAGCCCACCAGTCGCTTGCCGTCCAGGACGGGCCTGAGGAGAGGCCGCCGGTCCCACGGCGGGCCCCGCAACAGGGGCGGGACTGCCGGGGTCTCGCGCGACTTCGTCCCGGGGGCGGCAGGCCCCGATGGAGAGCGCAGTAACGCAGAGAAGGCAGGATGTATTCAGGCGCAGAATGTATTTAGGCAACGGTGTATTCACGTAGGTGTTGAAGCACTCTTATAAAAGCCCTATAGCCACGTGAGTTCAAGCACGAAGGATAATGGGATTAATATTTGAGTTAACATGTAGCACTTGAAGTTTAGAGGCGTATTAACTAAACTTGCAATTACTTAATGTCGACATTAATATTTAGTAACAGAACTTAACTTTAGTATAAATCAGAGGTGTTACTTGAGTCCACCTAAATCGTTTGAACTTAAGCGATTACGTCTCCATCAGCTAGACCAGCGTTTGGGACCATGGCGTCTTGTCGGACAGACACCCCCTCGCACTGGTTGGATCGCATCCATTCGGCAGGCTCTAGGTATGGGCGTTAACCAGCTCGCCCGGCGTATGGGGATAAGCCCATCAGCTGTTGTACAGCTGGAAAAACGTGAGGCCAGCGGCGCAGTCACACTCGAGAGTCTTCGACGGGCTGCGGAGGCGATGGATAGTAGGCTGGTTTATGCGATAGTCCCAAATGGCACCCTAGAAACAGTCCTTAAAAGGCAAGCGGAAAGAACCGCTAGGGCACGACTTCAGCGCGTGGGACATACCATGAAGCTGGAAGACCAGGATGTGCCTACTGAGGAGACCAATCGGCAGCAGCATGAACTCGTACAACGATTGCTTTTCGAGCAACCACGGACCCTGTGGGATGATGATCATCATCACAGCAAATCAGGTAACGTTTGAGTCGCATGAGCAATGGTGAGAGTCAAGCACGGAACCCAGACCAGCTCGAGGAGACACCACAGGATGGAGCAACGCCGCTCGACCCTGATGAGGCAGAGGGACTAATCCCAGAATTGCTGACACGTGCTGAACTGAATGCCTGGGAGCAAACCAATATCCTGAAGGCGGAACAATGGGCTTATGGGCGAGGAGGTGCTGATCTACTCACCACTGAGTTTGCTGTCGAACTACATCGCCGAATGTTTGATGAAACCTGGAATTGGGCTGGCAAGTTTCGACGGTCGGACAAGAACATAGGAGTCCATTGGCCCAATATCCCGCAAAGCCTACTCAATGTGCTTAATAACGCTAAGTACTGGTTCGAACACACGACATACCCATTAGACGAGATCGCTGCTCGGCTTCATCATCAGCTAGTATCGATCCACCCATTTCCCAATGGGAATGGTAGACATAGCCGGCTCCTGGCTGACGTTGTCCTGAGGAAGCGAGGGGTAGAGCCGTTTTCGTGGGGTCGAGTGAATTTCGCTGCCGGAGGACAGGCTCGTAGCACCTACCTAGCGGCTCTTCGGGAGGCCGACCGGGGCAACATTCAGCCGTTGCTCGGATTCGTCCGTTCTTGAGAGGGTCCTGGTCGTCATGAGCTTGGTCGGTAGTCGCGCACCTGCTAACTCACCCGCCGCGTCTTTCGCTTCATGAAGTCCATCAGGATGAACTGCCCCAGCGTCATCGTGTTGGTGAAGTACGCCTTCCCCCTGCAGATGGAGGCGACCTGCTTGACGAACTCCACCAGGCTGCGGTCGCGGGCCAACATGAACGTGTTGATCATGATGCCGTTACGCCGGCAGTTGGCGACTTCCCGGTAGGTGGCTTGGAGGATCTGCGGGTCCAATCCCATCGAGTTCACGTAGATGCGACCGTCCGGCATGGTGAGCGCCGAAGGCTTCCCGTCGGTGATCATGATGATCTGGCGCATGTCCTTCTTCTGTCCCTGCAAGATCCGCCGGGCGAGCTTGAGGCCCTCAGCGGTGTTGGTGTGGTAAGGCCCGACCTGGGCCGTTGCCAGCGCGCTGAGCGGGATCTCCTCGGCCGAATCGTGGAACAATACGACGCGAAGGCTGTCTCCGGGATACTGGGTCCGGATCAGATGAGTGAGTGCGAGGGCAACCTTCTTGGCGGGGGTGAACCGGTCCTCACCGTAAAGAATCATGGAATGGGAGCAGTCGAGCATCAGCACCGTCGCAGCCGATGAGCGGTACTCCGACTGGCTGACCATGAGATCGCTGTACTCGATGTTCAGGGGGACGCCCACGCCTTCCCGCGCTATGGCGTTGGTGAGCGTCGCGGGGACGTCCAGGTTCAGCACGTCGCCGAACTCATACTGCTTGCTCACGCCTTCGGCTTCGACGCCGGTGGCCAGGTAAGGAGTATCGTGCGCACCGAAACTCGACTTGCCGACGCTGCCCAGAAGG
>DASYVW010000384.1:0-3399 GCA_035936675.1 Gemmatimonadales bacterium | reverse complement strand
CGTCGGCTCCGCATTTCCCAGCAGGTACGCGTACGGATTTCCCAGGGCCACGACCCATTCGCCGATCATCAGGTCGTTGCTGTGTCCCAGCGATACCGTCCGCAGGTTCTCCCGCTTGACTCGGAGCACGGCGATGTCGGTAAGCGGATCCTCCCCCAGTACGGTGGCCGGCAGGTCGCTTCCGTCGGGGAGTGTGACGACGACTCGCTCGGCGTCCGCCACCACGTGCTGGTTGGTCACGATGATGCCGTTGGGCCGGATGACGAATCCGGTACCGTACCCTTGAACCAGGCGGGCGCCTTCGGGTACGAAGAAAAAGTCCCAGGGCGAGCGGGGCTCAGCCTGCTGGCGGGAGGTGACGTTGATGGAGACGACGGCGGGTGAGACCCGGTCTGCCGCGGCGACCAGCGCCGTCCGGCGGGAAGCATTGACCGCGTTCTGCACCTCCGCGCCGACAGCGGCGTTCTGTGCCCCAGCTGACGACACCAAGAGGGCGGGGCGCGAGTCCCGGCACCCCAGCAGTACCAGGCCCAGCGCGAGCCGGCCGAGACTAACCCGGGTACGCCGCCGCATACGCCTCCCCGATCGAATCGAGAAAAAGTTCAGGCGGGTACGTGGCCGCGATGAAATAGAGTCCCTGTGGTGGCGCCGGAGGGCTGGTGGCCTGATTGTCTCCCCGTGCCAGCAGAGCAGTGATATCGCCGAGCGGACGGCGCCCCAGTCCCACATCGACCATGGTCCCTACCAGCATCCGCACCATGTGGTGCAGGAACCGGTCGGCCTCTACCTGAAAGCTCACCCCGCGGCGGTCGACCCGTGGCCTCCATTCAGCCAATGAGAGACGGCAGCGGTGGTGCGGCTTGTTGCCTTTCGCGGCAAAGGCGCGGAAGTCGTGCTCGCCCTTGATCAGGCTGGCCGCCTCCCCAAGCAGACCCATGTCGAGCGGCCTTGCGAGCGCCCACTCGAACCGTCGGCGGAACGGGGACGCACCCGCGGCATCCAGGCCAATGTCGTAGCGATACCGGCGGGAGATCGCCGATTTCCGGGCGTGAAAGCCGGCCTGCATCGGCTGCACGGCCTCGACCCAGCAGTCCTGTGGAAGGAGCGCGTTGAGCGCGCGATGCATGTCGGAGGCGGACCAACTGAGCGGTGCGCCGAAGCTGATGGCCTGGCCCAGCGCATGGACGCCGGCATCGGTTCGGCCCGCCGCGTGGGCCACCGTTCGGCGGCTGAAGAGGCGCTCCAGAACCCGCTCGAACTCGGCCTGAACGGAGCGACCGGTGGGCTGGCGCTGCCAGCCGACAAAGCCGGTGCCGTCGTAGTGCAGGATGGCAAGGAAGGTCCGGCTCATCGGCCGGGAAATCTAGTCTTCCTTCGCCCCCCGGGCAAGCTGCGCAACTGCTTGTCACGATTGACAAAAGCGCCTCTTTTCGGGTACAATTTTCCACCCTTCGCGATCCCCCAACTCTCATCAGTTGCCCGGCTCTCGCCACCTGTGATCAACGACGGCCCTCTGCATTCCGCGCTGCACCAGCTCGCCCAGGGCCTTCCGCTCGATCGGAACGCCACCACGGCAGCGTTTGCCGAGCTCATGTGCGGAGGCGCGAGTCCGGCTCAGGCCGCCGGCTTGCTCATGGGACTCCGTGCCCGGGGAGAAACGGCGGAGGAAGTTGCGGGCGCTGCCCTGGCGCTGCGGGGCGCGATGGTACGGCTCGAGACCGACAACCCCGAGGTTCTGGTCGACACTTGCGGGACCGGCGGCGGCCGCGTCGGAACGCTCAACATTTCCACCGCGGCGGCGTTCATTGTGGCCGGCGCCGGCGTGCCGGTTGCCAAGCACGGGAACCGGAGCTTCACCTCGAAATCGGGGTCGGCGGACGTGCTGGAAGCACTCGGCATCGAGATCTCGCTCGCGCCTGAGGCTGCCGCCGGGGTACTGCGATCGGTGGGGCTCACGTTCCTCTTTGCTCCGACGTATCACCCGGCCATGCGCCACATGGGCCCGGTGCGGAAGGAGCTTGGCGTCACCACGATCATGAACCTGCTCGGTCCCTTGGTGAATCCCGCCGGCGTGGTCCGCCAGGTCGTCGGGGTTGCGGATGAGACCAGGGCCCCCCTCATGGCGGATGCCCTCGCCGCTCTCGGCGCCAGGCACGCGCTGGTGTTGCACGCGGCGGTGGGCATGGACGAGATCAGCCCCGCGGGCCTCACGTCGGTCTGGGAAGTGGAGGATGGTCGCGTCAGGACATGGCAACTGAGGCCGGCTCGGTATGGACTCGAGTGCAGCGATCTGGGTGACTTGGCCGGGGGAGAACCGGCCGAGAACGCCGGACGGATCGAGCGGCTGCTCTCGGGCGAAGCCAACAAGGCCGTTCGATGCGCTGCACTACTGAACGCGGGCGCGGCGCTCTATGTCTCAGGAAACGGTTGGTCGCTCGAGGAGGCGGCCATCAGGGCGCAGGAATCGTTGTCCAGTGGAGCCGGGGCCGCCGTCCTTGCCCGGCTTCGGGCCGCGGCGCCCCGGTCAACGTTTTAGTATTTTCGAATTACCCCGACCACTACCCCCTGGATCAACACCTCGCGCTCCAGGAAGCGCATGGGCTGCATGGACGCGTTGGCGGGCTGGAGCCGGATCCAACCACCGGGCTCGCGGTAGAACTTCTTCACCGTGGCCTCGTTGCCGTTGACCAGCGCGATGACCATCTCCCCGTTCTCGGCGGTTTGCTTGCCATGGACCACGACGATATCGCCGTCGACGATGTGCTCGTCGATCATCGAGGTGCCCTGCACCTTGAGAGCATAGTTGGGGCCCCGGCGGGGCAGCATCTGGTCGGGAACGGCGATGGTTTCCTCATGCATGAGCGACTCGATTGGCGTGCCGGCCGCCACTCTGCCGAGCAAAGGGATCTCGCTGGCCGCTGACGTACCCCGCGGCGGGAGTACCTCGATGGAGCGGCTCTCATTGTACGAGCGGCGGATGTAGCCTTTGCGCTCGAGGTTGGTGAGATGCTCGTGGACGGTGGCCAGAGATTGAAAGCCGAAATGTTCGGCGATCTCCTCGAAGCTCGGCGCGTAACCTTGGCCATGAATGTGGCCTTGCAGGTAGCTGAGAATCTCGCTCTGGCGCTTGGTCAAGGGCATCAGGATATCCTCCTCGTCCGCGTGGCTACCGAATAGAGCCCGAATGAAAGTACCCGAATACCGGCCGAAGGACAAGATGCCTGTTACGCTGGGCGAAATTCTGAGGTCCACCCGACGGGGACTGCCGGCTCTCCACGCTCGGCGTGCCGAGCTCGAGCGTGAGGTCGGCCGTGCCCGGCGGCCCCCGCCGTTCGGCGCGGCGCTCCGGCGCCCCAACGTCGCCGTCATCGCCGAGGTGAAGCGGCGCTCTCCGTCGGC
>DASYVW010000383.1:0-2709 GCA_035936675.1 Gemmatimonadales bacterium | reverse complement strand
GAACGCCAGTCTCCAGCTATCCTGCAGCAGCAGCCCGGGGAGGGTGAGCCCCAGCGCGAGATAGGCTCCAGAGAGCGGTCCGGGGACAACGAGACTGACAACCAGGCAGATGACTCCCACGAGGGCGCCCATCGAAAGGGCCGTGCCCGTTGCGGATGCTGCGGCGGGTCGCCAGACATGATCCGGCGTGGCGGAGAAGCGTACCAGCAAAGGCTGCGCGGCCAGGGAGGACGAGAGGCCGAGTGCGAGACCGTACGTGGCGAAGGCGATTCCAAAGGCACCGAATTGGACGGGGCCAAGGGAGCGCGCCACCATTATGCCGACCATGAAATTGGTGAGGCTCGAGAATGCCTGGTCTGCTACGCCCCACCCGCCGTGGCGAAACCAGGCCGCGAGTCGCTGACCAGATGTGCGCTTCGGATTCTCGGGCATTCAGAGCCCTGCGCGTTGGCTCGCGCTGAGCGCATGCAGGAGCTGTTCACGCGCGCGTAGCCCTCTTCGGTCATCGGCGGCGCGCTGGTCGAGACCTGCCATGCTTTGTCGCAGATACTCCTCGCAGCATGGTAAGACCAACGAGGGCGGAAGGGCGGCGCCCTTGGCATAGGCGAGGATCACCTCTCCAACCCACCCGGCACCCTGCGTTAGCCCGTCCAGCAACGTCTGCCGCCGCGGACGTCCGAGCAGGGCGTGAGACTGAACCAGGAAATGAAGGAGATCGTAGAACGGAAGCTGCGACTCGCGTGCATCTTCCCAATCGATGAGAACCCATCCGTTGTGAGTTCTCAAGAGGTTCCATGGAGCCACATCTCTGTGGGCGAGCCCAACAGCGGCCGAGCCGGAGGACGTGGACGCGGAGCGGAAAAATCCTCCCAGCGCGAAGGCGACATCCGATGATAAGCGCCAGGGACGTTGCTGCGGTAGCCAATCCACTGCGCCGAGCACGAGTTGTCCCTCGGCCGCCCCCAAGACCTTCGGCGCGCAGAGTGGACTGGGCAGCAATCCGGCAAAACGCTCCAAATTGCGTGCCTCACGCGCCAGCGCCTCCTTCCCCGCGTCGTCGGTGGCGACCTTCACCACGGCCACTGGGGAGCCATCCGCGGTCAATGTGAGTGCCGTCCAGCGACCCGCGTGGTTGGTTCTGGCGACTGCGACCGATCCCCCCCGCGGCGTGGACCGATCCACCGCCTCCCGGATTGCAAGCGGAGGAGCGGCTCCTCGCGGCAGCAGTCGGAATCCGCCTATCCTGGCGATGCGGCGTGCTGCCTCCCAGCCAAGCCGCCCACGCGTCGTCACCGGCTGGTACACGCCCAGACCGGCGGCCGAGACTCGTCCCGGACCTCGAGGCACCAGCCAGCGCGGTTCTCGACCCCAGGGAAGCGCCACCCATCCCAATCCGTGTCTGGAGCCACCCCCGCTCTCTAGTCGCTCCGCGATGGCCGTGGCTGCGCGCTGGAGCACTTCATCGGCAGATTGCGCGGCGTCCAGATAAACAGACGAGGAGCCAGGCGGCATGATTTGGCGCCACATGCTGGCCTGACGACGGAGCTCAGCGGCCGGCAACTCAGCCTTGCGAGCTAGAATCACGTCCGGGTCTGCCTCGAGAACGATGGTCAAGTCGGGCTTGGGAAGCAGCCTGCCCAGCAACCGCCCGAGACGAGGGATCGGCTGCATTCGGTAGCGTCTGGGATCCACCAGGAGATCCCACCAGTCCCGCTGGAGGACGACCCATCCACCCGCAGCAACGAACGGCAGAATGGTGGTATACCATCCGAGGAGAAAATCGAAGTACAGATACAACGTCTTGCCCAGCGAAATCAGGCTGGGATACGGCTTGTCCCGATGTGGTTCGGTCGTCGGGCCGCGCGGAAGCCGACGTGGCAACCGGCCCACGCCGCTGCTGTGGTGGACCAGCAGCACGGGACCTCCGGCAAAGACTTTATGTTCGAGCTCTAACGCTAATGTGGTCTTCCCCGCACCGTCCGGCCCCGCAATCATCACGACTCCACCGCCGCGCAGCACCGGCCGTAGCGCCTGGAACTCGGTCGTGGCGACCGGCCGAGGTGCGGTGAGCCCCCCAGCTGCTGCAATCCCCCTCAGCCGCATCGTAGTCCGCTCAATCGCTGACGTGCGCGGGCTGGGAGACACTCCCGGTGCCGCCGCTTCGCGCCCCTTCTGTCACTCCGGTAACTGCGAGGGCGGGCTTACCCGTAATAGCTCGCAAAGCATCCTGCACGACCTTGTCCAGGGGCCGGGAGGTGTCCACGCAGACGCGCCGCTGCCGAGTGGGCAGAACTTCATTCCAGGCGTCCATCTGCCTGTCGATCTCGGCTCCGGAGAGTTGTGCTTTCCGTGCAATGATCACTTCCGGGGGGCCCGGAGGACGAGCACAACCGTAGGCCGGGGCAGGGCGTGCGCAAGCACTCGACGGATAGCGGGTGAGAGCTGGAGACGGTACCGCAAGGGATCGACCAGCATGTCCCACCACCCGCGTTCGATGATGACGCGACCGCCGCGGCGGACAAACGGCACGATCTTCATCAGCCAACCGAGTGAGAAATCGACCATATAGTAGACCGCCTTGCCCAGAGATATGGCCGGTGAATACGCAGCGTGGCGGTGAGGCTGGGCAGTGGACCCGCGTGGCTCACGGTGCGGCAAGATTCCTGGCCTCTCGGCGCCTGGTCGCTTGGCCAGTAGCCGGACGGGGAC
>DASYVW010000382.1:0-5418 GCA_035936675.1 Gemmatimonadales bacterium | reverse complement strand
AGTTGTAGGTGCGGATCTTGGCTGAACGGTCCCCGGTTCCCACCATCGATCGCCGCTCGCGTGAACGAGCCGCCTCCTGCTCCGCCAGCATCCGGTCGAGCAATCGGGCGCGGAGCACCTCCATCGCCCTGATCTTGTTCTGAAGCTGCGATTTCTGATCCTGCTGGCTGACCACGAGGCCGGTCGGCAGGTGGGTGATGCGGACGGCGCTATCCGTGGTATTGACGCTCTGCCCCCCGGGGCCGGACGAGCGGAATACGTCGATCTTGAGGTCCTGCGGCTCGATCTTGAAGTCCACTTCCTCAGCCTCAGGGAGCACGGCCACCGTTGCGGCAGACGTGTGGATCCGGCCCTGCGTTTCGGTGGCGGGAACCCGCTGAACCCGGTGCACGCCTGATTCGCGCCGAAGCAGGCCGTAGGCCTCCTCCCCGCGGACCGCCACGATCGCTTCCTTGATCCCGCCGAGCAGTCCTCCACTGACCGAGATCGGCTCCCAGGCTAGGCCGTGCCGCTCGCTATAGCGCTGGTACATGCGGTACAGGTCGGCGGCAAAGAGGGCGGCCTCGTCCCCGCCGGTGCCGGCCCGGATCTCCATGATGGCGTCGCGGTCGTCGTGCGGATCTCGGGGGAGCAGCAGCTCGTGCAGCTCGGCGGTGAGAGCGGAAATCTCCGGTGGGAGGCGCGAGAGGTCGGCCTTGGCGAGGGCGACGAGCTCGGGGTCCGATTCGCTCGCCATCTCCCGCGCTTGCTCGAGCTCATCCTGAAGCCGCGCGATGCGATCGGCGAGTCTGACGACGGGAGCGAGCCGGGTGTGCTCGCGACCCAGCGATCTCAGCTTCCCCGGATCCCTGGCCACCTCGGGATCGGAGAGAGCCTGACCAACCTCCTCCGCCCGCACCAGGGCCTGGCGGAGTCGGGCCTCCATGGATTATGCCTTGGGCGTGACGGCCGCTGGCTCGGTCTGGTACCTCCGGCGGAACCGGTCAACCCGGCCGGCGGTGTCCATCAGACGCTGCTTGCCCGTGAAATACGGATGGCATTGGGCGCACACCTCAACGTGAATCGAGGCGGCCGTCGAGCGGGTTTCGAACTGGTTGCCGCAGGCACACTGCACCATGAGCTTGCGGTAGGTCGGGTGAAGATCGGCCTTCATTTGGTGCTCCTGAGTTAGCGCTAAGCCGTTCAATTTACCCGGTTTCTGGGTCGCGATCAAGGACGGGAATGTCGGGAAGGACGGGAAGGGCGGGAGGGTTCGATGGTTGCGCAGCGAGTCCGACAACTGGAAACCCCTGTTGCAACAGACCGAATATCCGGAGAGCGTATGCTTTCCCGTCCTTCCCGCCGTTCCCGTCTTTCCCGTCGTTGACAGTCCATCCAGGCGCAAGTATGCTACGCCCAAACACTTCCATTACCGAGTGAGGTGAGAGTGGCGCTGTCCCCGATGGAGGTCCTGCGGAAGGTTCCCCTCTTCTCAGGACTGGGAGAGACCGACCTGGCTGCGTTCTCGGAGCTGACTCGAGAACGCAGTTACCCGAAGGGCAGCGTCATCGTGTTCGAGGATGATCCCGGCGACGCGCTCTATCTGGTGGCTGCCGGCCAGGTCAAGGTAGTGCTGATTGCAGAGGACGGACGGGAGGTAATCCTCTCGGTCCTGGGAGAAGGAAGCTTCTTCGGGGAGATGGCGGTTATCGACGAGGAGCCTCGCTCGGCCCACGTCATCGCCATGGACGATTCCAGCCTGCTCGTGCTCCGCCGGGAGGATTTCCACTCGCGGCTCAGAAGCTCGCCCGAGGTCGCTATCTCGCTGCTGAAAGAAATCTCCCGGCGGCTCCGGCGCGCCGACGAGAAGATCGGCAGTCTGGTCCTGCTCGACGTCAACGGACGCGTCGCCCACCTGCTGCTTCGAATGTCCGAGGACGAAGGTGGCGACCGAATTACTCGAAAGCTCACCCACCATACGATCGCCCAGATGATCGGCTCGAGCCGCGAAACGGTTTCCCGCACGATGCGAAATCTGGTCGAGCGCGGCATCATCCAAGTCACGAGGAAGGACATCACGCTGAAGGACCGCCGCTCTCTGATGCTCGCAGCCCGGAGAAGCACGTGATCGCTGTCACACCCCCTTAGTGATTCTGACCGCTGCCCGCGCTGGCAACAGCGAGTGAGGTTGCGGGATGGCTTCTCCCGCCGCTGGTGATCCCACGTGGCCCACGAACTGACATTCTGGGGAACCCGGGGCTCGATTCCAACACCGGGGCCCGACACCGCTCGCTACGGCGGAAACACCGCGTGTATCAGCATTGACGGCACCGGCGACCGTCTGGTCATACTCGATGCGGGGAGCGGCCTCAGGCCCCTGGGCCATGAGCTGATGAAACAGCGGAACCGCTCGCTCACGGCGGACATCCTCCTCACTCACACGCACTGGGACCACATTCAGGGTCTGCCGTTCTTCAAGCCGCTCAGCTCGCGGGGCACCTCCGTATCCATTTATGGCGCCGCGCAGGAGGGAGTCCCCCTCAAGGAGATTCTGGGACGCCAAATGGATCCCATGGTATTTCCGGTCCCGCTCAATGCGCTGGCAGCCGACCTCACCGTGGTGGAGATCACCGAGGGCGAGTTCGAGATTGACGACTTCCGGATCTGCGCATTCCGGCTACGGCATCCCGGGACCACCCTGGGCTACCATCTCGTTCCCACCGCGGGGGGCCGTCAGGTCGCGTACGTGACCGACAACGAGCTTGGGTCGGGGGGCTCCTACGAGGTTCCGCCGGATTGGCGCGAGCGGCTGGTCGAGTTCATCGCGGGCGCGGATACCCTGATTCATGATGCGATGTACCCCGATCAGATCATTCAAGCCCGCGCCGGCTGGGGGCACTCGACGCCACGGCAGGCGGTCGATCTGGCACGCGAGGCGCGCTGTCGCCGGCTCATACTCTTTCATCATGAGCCGGAGCACAGCGACGACGCGCTGGACCGTCTGCTGGCGGATACGCGCCAGTACGCCGCGGGCGTTGCTCCGAGGCTGGAGATCGAGGCAGCAGCAGAAGGAATGAAGTTCCCTCTGTGAGAGGAGCGATCATGCGACCGACCGCACTCCGGATACTGACACTCGTGGCGTTTGCCGTGGGGCCGGCGGCGGCACAGACCAGACCGGTCGTCATCGCGATTCTGCCGTTCGAGGATCGCGGCTCCTACGGCCAGGACAAGGAAGTATTCCGAGCGCTGGCGCTCGGCATCCCGGCGACGCTGGCCAGCGAGCTGGGTGGGCACTCCGAGCTGCGTCTGGTCGACCGCAATCGGGTCGCGCAGGCACTCCAGAGCCAGGAGCTTGGACCGAACGCCAGGGTGGATGCGGCGACAGCGGCCAAGATCGGAAAGCAGGTCGGAGCTCGCTATGCGGTGACGGGAAACTTTGCCGACTTCTACGGCAAGTTCCGCCTCGACGCCAGAATCGTCGACACCGACAATGGACAGATAGTGAAGGTCGTCTCCAATGACGACCCCCGCCTCCAGGACCGCGCGGATCTGTTCCGCATCATTCAGATGGTGGCCCACAGGGTTCTGGCCGAAACCACCGGCCAAGCTCCTCGGGGGAACGCCGAACCGGCGATCATTCCGACCGAGGCGCTGAGCCAGTACAGTCTGGGATTGCTCTATGAGACTCAAGGTGACAAGGCCAAAGCGGGCGAACATTACCAGCGTGCCCTGTCGGCTTTTCCGGATTACCCCGACGCGCGGGAGGGAGCGCAGCGGGTAAGGGAACCCTAAGAGCGGGTCAATCTCCAGACTCCTGCCGCTACCCCGGCGTGGGCGGGAAGCGCAAGCGCGATGACCTGACCATTGATCTGGTAGAATTGCGGAAGCAGCTTCAGCACCAGCCCCACCACAGATAGAGCAGCGACGGCCGTCGCCAGGCCGAGCGTCAGCCTCGCCGACGATCGTCTCCCCCGGACAAATCCTGGGAGCAGCCACACCAGCGGCAGGGCCAGGATGTTTATCTGGAGGATATTCTCGTTGTAGTACGCTGCCGCATGGTCGGTGAGCCCCCACAGCCCCGCAAGCACAGCCCCCGCAATGCCGGTCACCAGCACCCAGATCCAGGTCAGCATCAGGAAACCGAGTCGCGCGGAACGGCTGTGTCGGGTGCGAGTCGCGAGCCCGTACGCCGAGCCCCCGAGCGCGAGACCGATGCCAAGATAGAAGGGGAGCCAGAACGGCGGCGTGGATGGCGGCGTGGGCTCGCTCGCCTCGAATAGAGTCCGCTCGGACCTGACCAGAGGAACCGGGGCGCCGTCGCTGCCCGTGACGGTGAGCTCCCGCAGATGCTCCCGCATTGCCAGCGGGAGAAACATCTCTTCCCACACCGAAATGGGGCGATCTACCGGTTGCCCGAGAGCGAGCAGCAACCCGGTGTAGACGGGTGGATCGTTGGCGGTGAGACGTAGTGTGTGGAACCGGTAGGTTCTGTTGGTGAGCGCCGACTGAGTGCTCTGATGGATCCGGCCGCCCAGGGCACGGTCCAGCGCATCCCGGATTCGGGTAGAGCAGTTATCCCGGTAGTAGTCGTAATGATAGAAGCGGTTCTCGGGCCGTTCGTTCCACTCCAGGAACTGCTGGAGCTCCCGGCGTGCCCGCGGCGCCATCTCCAGCTCCTGCACCCAGACCGAGCGGTTGGCCCTGCGGTACTGCTGGATGTACGACTCCGCGGGGAATCCCTGCATCCAGTACCACATGCGGCCCTGGATGAACCGGAGCAGAAAATTCTCTTGGTGAAAGTCGAAGAGACCGTAGTTGTACGCCTGGTCGGTGCCCCTGACCGGGTCGTGGATCCAGATGGCATTGTGGCCGAAGCGCTCCCACACCCGTTTGCCCGGGCCCATGGTCATTAGATAAACCGTAAGCTCGGAGCCGGGTTCGACCGAAAGGGCGGACGGGCGGACGGGCGGACGGCCCTGGCCAGCAGCATGGCCCGCAAGAATGGAAAGCAGGGAAATAACCAGCAGGATTGTCTTACGAAACCGACCGACCGCCTGCCCAACCGACAGCCTGTCCGCCTGTCCGCCCGTCCGCCCGTCCGCCTTCACAACGTGACGTCTCGCCCGTCGAACGCCGAGCGATAGATCGCATCCAGTACCTTATGCAGGGTCAGATGCTCTTGCAGCGACGGCACCTTGGCCTCGCCCGCGATCGCCGCCTGAAAGTGGGCCCACTCGGCCCGGTAGCTCGCGGTGAAGGCATTCTCCCGGCTGACCGACCCGGTCGGCGACACGTCCACTGCCACCCCGTGCAACTCCTTCCAGACGTTGAGTGGATTGATACCCGCGGTCCCCTTGCTGCCGCGAAGTCCGACCCCGAAACGCTCCCCTTCTCCCAGATGCCGCCAGGTCACGTCTACGAAGATCGACATGCCATTCT
>DASYVW010000381.1:0-4781 GCA_035936675.1 Gemmatimonadales bacterium | reverse complement strand
CTTCCCGTCCTTCCCGTCCTACCGGCACGGCATGCCTGCGTGAACCCAGGCTTCCAGCGCGACCACGAACTTCTCGTGCGAGAGCGGGGGAGTCGTCCGGGTGCCGGGATTCCAGGCCCACAGGATGAGCGGATCCGACTTCATGTGCTCGATGACTGCCTCCCCGGTGCGACGGCCCCCGTTCCGGGCCGGGTCCTTCATCTGCTCGCAGATCTGCGCCTTGGTCAGGCCTTCCCACTTCATGGACAACGGTGCCAGGCGCCAGGTCGCTACACCCGGCACGAACCCGGCGGCCGTGTTGGTCGCCTGATGGCACGTCTGACACGGCTGGGTGGGCGCACCGCGGTCGTCCTTGCCGCGGACGACCAGAGGTTGATGAAGAATGCGGGCATCGGTTTGCCGGGGAGACTCGACCTGATGGCAATTCATGCATCTCGGATGCATGACGACGCTCGCGATCGGGTCGAACGTGGCAGAATGGGTCGTCTGAGCCGCTGCGCTGCGACTGAAAGCGGCGAACGAGAGGGTGACGACGAACCGCAGAAGGATACGCATGGTTCTCCTCCTCAGGCCGTGCGGAGTTTGTCTGGCTTCAGAGGCAGCTTCCGGATCCGCTTGCCGGTCGCCGCGAAGACCGCGTTGGCCAGCGCCGGTGCGGTGACCGCGGTGCCCGGCTCGCCGATGCCGCCAGGCTTCTCGCCATTGCGCACCAGGTGCACTTCGATCGCCGGTGTCTCGTTGATCCGGAGGAGTCGGTAATTGTTGAAGTTGGATTGCTCGACCCGGCCATTCTTGAGCGTGATCTCGCCCCACAGGGCGCCGCTGATGCCAAAGACAATGCCGCCCTCGATCTGGGCCTTCACGGTGTCCGGGTTCACGACCGTACCGCAGTCCACCGCGCAGACGATCCGGTGCACCCGCACCTCGCCCGACTTCGACACCTCCACCTCGGCCACCTCGGCCAGGTAGCTGTCCCATCCACTGTAGAGCAATGACACCCCGCGACCGTAGCCCGGCGGGAGCGGCTTTCCCCAGTCCCCTGCCTTCGCCGCCAGGTCGAGCACTGCCATGGCCCGCGGAGCCTTGCCCAGGAGGGCGCGGCGGAATGCCACTGGATCCTGCTTCGACGCGGCGGCGAGCTCGTCGATGAAGCTCTCGACGACGAAGATGTTGTGGGTGGGCCCGACCCCACGCCAGAATCCGGTATTCAACACCGGCTCCTCGTGCCTCACGTACTCCACCCGGATGGCCGGGATATCGTAGACCAGCGTATCGGCGCCGTCTATCGCGTCGCCGTCCAACCCGTCCTTGAACGCGGGCGGAGCCCACCGAGCGAGGATCGAGGGCCCGACCAGTCGGTGGTTCCACGCGACCGGCTTTCCGCCAGGGTCGAGCTGGGCGGAGATCCGGTCGTAGTAGTACGGGCGATACACATCGTGCTGGATGTCTTCCTCCCGGGTCCAGACGACTTTCACCGGCCCCTCGACCTCTTTCGCAATCCGTACGGCCTTGGTCTCGAAATCGACTTCGAGCCGGCGGCCGAATCCGCCGCCCAGGAAATGGTTGTGGACCACGACCTTCTCCGGCGGGAGGCCGGTGACCTTGGCCGCCGTTGCCTGCACCCGGCTCAGCACCTGCGAGCCGGTCCAGACTTCGCAGCCGTCTTTCCGTACGTGAACCGTGCAGTTGACCGGCTCCATCGTCGCATGGGCCAGGAAGGGAACCTGGTAGATCGCTTCCATCTTCTTCGCAGATCCCGAAGGCGGCGTCCCCTGCTTCCGGGCCACCACTCCCGGCTTGCGCGACGCCGCATCCAGCCCCGCCACCACGTCCGCGGTCGAGACCTTGCCGTTCGGGCCGTCATCCCAGCGGATGGCGAGCGCCGCCAGTCCCTGCGTTGCCGCCCACATGTGATCGCCCACCACGGCCACCAGGTCACCCAGATTCAGAATCTGGCGCACACCGGGGATCGCCTTGGCGTTGCTCTCATCCAGACTGGCAACCTTCCCCCCTATCACAGGGCTTGCGGCAAGGGTGGCGAACTTCAGGCCCGGCAGCCGTACGTCGATGCTGTACATCGCCGTGCCGTTGACCTTTTCCGGGCTGTCGAGCCGCTTCGCGGGCGTGCCGATGAGAGTGAAGTTCTTCGGGTCCTTGAGCGTGACCTCCGCCGGCACCGGCAACTTCGCCGCCGCATCGGCCAGCTCGCCGTACGAGAGCTTCTTGCCGGTCCCGGGATGGGTCACCATCCCCTTCGCAGCCTGGCACGATGCCGGGTCCACCTTCCACTGCTGAGCTGCCGCGCTTACCAGCATGGTGCGGGCGGTGGCCCCGGCCTTTCGAAGCGGCAGGTACAGCATCTTGACCGAGCTCGACGCCCCGGTCATCTGGAAACCGACCAGCGGGTTGGCGTACAGTTTGTCATTGGGCGGGGCGTGTTCGACCCGGACTTGATCGAGCGGGACCTCCAGTTCTTCGGCTATCAGCATCGGCATCGAGGTGTACATGCCCTGCCCCATCTCGACCTGTCCCACGATCATGGTCACCCGGCCGTCCCGGCCGATCCGAACGAAGGCGTTGGGAGCAAAGACGGGGGGTTCCGAGGCGACGGCCCCAGCTGAGCTCTTGCCCTGAAGCCGATCACCCACTCGGCAACCGAGCAGCAGTCCTCCTCCGGCCGACGCGAGAACCACGACGAAACTCCGGCGGGACACCTGGTCCGGCGCTCTCTTGGCCATGATTACGCTCCCTTCGCGGCGATCGCCGGCGCCCCGGCTGCCTGCTTGATGGCCGCACGGATCCGGGTATAGGTGCCGCAGCGGCAGATGTTCCCTGACATGCCCGCATCGATGTCTGCGTCATTGGGACTGGGAGTCTTGGCCAGGAGGGCCGAGGCAGACATGATCTGGCCCGACTGGCAGTAACCGCACTGGACGACTTCGAGATCGAGCCAGGCCTGCTGGACCTTCTTCCCCTCCGCGGTGGCACCGATGCCCTCGATCGTGGTGATGGCTTGTCCGGCAACGGCGCCGACTGGGGTCACACAGGCTCGCCTCGGGATACCATCGAGGTGCACGGTACAGGCACCGCACATGGCAATGCCGCAGCCGAACTTGGTGCCGGTCAGGCCGATCACGTCGCGCAGCACCCAGAGGAGGGGCATGTCTGCGGGCACGTCGGCCTGATACTTCCGACCGTTGATCGTGAGTTCCATGGTTTGTCCTCGAACGGTTACTCCCTACTTGTTCGTCTCTGCCTCACGGAAGGCCCTTCTTACGACATCGTCGACATCACGCCGAGAGCGCGGTGGTGCTCTTCGGGTTTGCGGCTCCAGGTTCCTGTCCCTGCTCGAAGACGGCTTGTGCTGCCGTCCACAGCGTGTACGGGTTCCCGAGGTCGCCGTGCAGGACCATCATCCGGTCGACCAGCTCCTGAGGCGAATGGCTCTCAGACAGCGATCGCTCGAAGTCGCGGATGTAGGTCTTGGTGTCGCCGAGAATGGTGGCCGGGTCGTCGTCTCGTGCGTCTGGGCGTTTGTGGCCGGCCACTACGATCTTGGGATCGAGCGCCTCGATCTGCTCGACGCTCGCGATCCACTGCATCCGCTTTTCGTGATCGGTCTGTGCCAGCCACTGGTGGATGCCGTTGTAGGCCACGTCGCCGGCGATGACGGCATCCAGGCTCGGGATGTAGACGATCGTTGACGCAGCGGTGTCGGACTGCCCGACCGTGATGATCCGGATCTCCTGGCCCTCGAGGTCGATCACATGACCGTCAATGGCTTCGGGCACGGTCGGATGCTCGGGAATCTGACCGGGGAAGATCGCGTTCCAGAACCACATCAGCTCAGGGCTGAGCTGTCCCTGTGCTTCGGGGACGACGGCAGCCTCGGTGACGGCTCTGGCATCGGGGAACGCGGCGAGGAGGGTGTTCAGGCCAAAGAAGTGATCGGCATGGCCGTGGGTGATGTAGATCGTCGTGAGGTTCTTTCCAGTCGCCCGGATCCAGTCCACGATCTGCCTCGCGTCCTCGGGGGTCATGGCGGCGTCGATCAGTACCGCGTCGCGCTCGCCGCTGATCAGCGAGACAGAGGTTGCCGGCCAGGTGGCCTTGCCTTTGCCCATCGGCGCTATCAGTCCGACAATCGGCTTGTACGGCAGGACGAAGACATCGAGGCTCAGCGGAGTAGTGGCGGTCACGCCGTACCTCCTGATTGTTGTGGGCCATGATCGCCATGACCGGAGCGTTCACTAGCCATCCAGTGCTGGATGTACGGCGCGCAGTGCAGCAGCTCGATCCCACGTTGCTCGCACATGCTGAGGAACCGCACCGCCCCGACGTCCACCAGGGTCACTTCCTCGAGATCCAGAGCCAAGTCTGGCTCGGAGCCTTCCATCTGAGTCTTGAGTTCCGCGAGATGCTCCGACTGGACTCGACCGATCAGCCGGACGACCGTGCGTCCCTGGGCGGAAACCCGTTCGATGCGCAGCGTCATTGGCGCTGGGTTGCAAGGCAAACCATACGCCACCGCTAACTGCCTTGTATTGAACAGAGTTGCTTCGGCGATGCTGCCGACCCTTCGGCAATTGCCGATCGGTCAGCGTTCAGACTAGGAGGGCTTCTTGATGCGGAGGGCTTTGATTTTCGATTCGAGGGTCTGGCGGGGAATGCCGAGCTTGACCGCCGCTCCTCTGGGGCCGGAGACCCGTCCGTGGGTCTCGGCAAGGGCGGCTTCGATCAAGGCCTTCTCGCCCTGGGCGAGCGTGGTGACCTGTATTCCC
>DASYVW010000380.1:0-1587 GCA_035936675.1 Gemmatimonadales bacterium | reverse complement strand
GAAAAGTCAATTGGTACGAGCAACCGCCCGCAGCCTTCGCAGATGACCCAACCCATAGATCCCGTGCGCAGGCGTGAGGCGTACTGTTTTGAATCGCCCCGGCTTTTCCGGAGACCCAGTTACGTGAGTGCGACCTCGGGGGCCTGAGCCGCTGAGGCGCGGTGATACTGCTCCTCGTATTCGGCCGGGGGCAGATACCCCAGCGGTTCCAGCAGACGCTGCGTGTTGAACCAGGCGACCCACTCGAGCGTCGCGTACTCGACGTCGTCCAGGCCACGCCAGGGCCCGGTCTGGCGAATGAGCTCCGTCTTGAACAGACCGATCACCGATTCCGCCAGTGCGTTGTCGTACGAGTCCCCGCGGCTCCCCACCGAGGGTTCGATGCCCGCCTCCGCCAGCCGCTCGGTGTACCGAATGGACAGATACTGCACGCCCCGGTCGCTGTGATGCACGAGGCCCGCGTCGGTCTCGCGATCGTAGAGGGCTTGCTCCAAGGCATCGAGCGCAAGGTCGCTCCGCAGCGAGCTGGTGGCCCGCCAGCCCACGATCCGCCGCGAGAACACGTCGATCACGAAGGCGACGTAGGCGAAGCCGCGCCAGGTCGCCACGTAGGTCAGGTCCGCCACCCACAGCTGATTCGGCCGCGTCGCACGGAAGTCCCGCTCCACCAAGTCCCGCGGGCGCGCCGCCAGCGCGTCGGGGATTGTCGTCGTGATCCGCCGCCCCCGCACCACTCCCCGCAGCCCCAGGTCGCGCATCAGCCGGGCCACCGTGCAGCGCGCCACCGGAATCGTCTCCCGGTTCAGCTGCTTCCAGACCTTCTTCGCCCCGTAGACCCGCCGGTTGGCCTGCCAGACCCGCTGGATCTCGGGGCGCAGTCGGGCTTCGCGCTGCACCCGAGCCGGCTGGCGGCGAGGGTCCGCCTGGCGCGCCTTCTGCTCGTAGTAGGTCGACGGAGCGATCGGCAGCACCGCACAGATCGGCTCGACTCCGTACATCTCGCGGTGGGCATCGATGAACCCCACCATCACGGCCCGCGGCGGTCGAGCTCCGCCTGGGCAAAATACGCTGACGCCTTGCGCAGAATCTCGTTCGTCCGCCGCAATTCCCGATTCTCGCGCTCCAGCACCTTCACCCGCTGCTGGTCCTCGGTGGTCAGGCCAGGGCGCCGCCCCGCATCACGTTCAGCCTGCCGCACCCACCGGCGGAGGGTCTCCGCGGTACACCCCACCTTCGTCGCGATCGATCGGATGGCTGCCCACTGCGACCCATGCTCGGGCGTGTGGTCCTGCACGAGCCGTACGGTCCGCTCCCGCACCTCCGGGGAGTATCGTGTCCGTTTGTCCATGGCTCCAACCTCTCAACCATTGGAGCCTCCGGCAATCCCGGGGCGATTCACACCGTTCCCTGTAACTCCTTGAGGACCCCGATCTCCTCGGTCGGGCAGGGGATGAGTGGGTCGATGCGATGCAGTTGCTGGAGGAGATAGGCGTCCTTCGTGGTCACGACGAGACGCCGATTGCGGGCCTTGGCGATGTCACGGAAGGTCCGTAGACGCTCGATGTTCCGCGCGCTGAAGTCGGCAAT
>DASYVW010000379.1:0-1558 GCA_035936675.1 Gemmatimonadales bacterium | reverse complement strand
GGAGCAGAAGGTGCAGGTGTTTCGCAGAATGCAGACGTTGGTGGGATTGATGTGCTGGTTGGACGAGAAGAAGACCCGGTCGCCGTTGCGCCGGCTGTTGGCGGCGTCGGCCAACATACCGAGGCCGAGGAGGTCCGAGGTGGCGTAGAGCGCCAGTCCGTCCTCGGGCCCCAGCCGCTCGCTTGCCAGTACCTTGTCGGCGACCGGACGCAGCAGAGGGTCGCGGAGGCGTGCCGCATCGAGCCCACCAGACATCGTATCTCCTTGAGATGTCAAAGGCTAACGGACGCCGAAATTTATACCTGCGCCGACGGCCTCACCACCCTGCTCCGAAACCCCCATGAGCAGCCAGAATAGCGGAACTGGGTGAGTCCCGACAGCTGAGTGTAAGGGGTGGTGAAGGGGGAAGTGAGACACTCGAAGCCGGAGGGGTTCGGCCCAGGACCGCTGCCGGGATGGGGTGGTCTGTCTGCTACGCTTCCCAGCGCCGGACGGCAAGGGTCACGTTATGTCCGCCGAAGCCGAAAGAGTTGGAGAGCGCCACGTCGACTCTGCGCTCAACCCTTCGATTGGGGGCAGAGTCGAGGTCGCATTCCGGATCGGGGGTGAACTGGTTGATGGTGGGTGGGATCACCCCGCAGTTGGAGGCCAGCAGGGAGACGATGAACTCGAGGGCTCCAGCCCCGCCAAGCAGGTGGCCGGTCATGGACTTGGTGGACCCAAACACGAGCTTGCGAGACTGTTCACCAAACACCGCCTTGACCGCCCGGGTCTCGGCGATGTCGCCCTGCGGGGTCGAGGTACCGTGGGCGTTGATGTAGCCCACATCCTTGAGATCGATGCGTCCGTCTTCGAGGGCGCTCCTCATCGCTCGCTGCGCACCCTCGCCGGATTCGGCCGGCGAGGTAATGTGGTAGGCATCGGCACTTGAACCATAGCCAAGCACTTCGCCGAGAATCCGTGCGCCGCGCCGCTCGGCGTGCTCCAGGCTCTCCAGGACCACCATGGCACCGCCGTCGCCAAGGACGAAGCCATCGCGGTCCTTGTCGAACGGTCGGCTCGCAGTCTCAGGCGAATCATTCCGGGTGGAGAGGGCCTTCATGTTGGCAAAAGCGGCCACCGTGAGGCCGGTAATCGCGCCCTCCGAGCCGCCGGTGACCATGGCATCGGCGGCGCCGTGGCGGATCATGGTGAAGGACTCGCCAATCGCATGCGCCGAGGAAGCGCACGCCGACACCGTGGCGAAGTTGGGGCCTTTCAGCCCATAGCGGATGGAGACCAGCCCGGCAGCGATGTCGGGAATGAACATCGGCACGAAGAAGGGAGAGACCCGGTCGGGACCCTTGGTGAGATACAGCGAGCAGTTGTCTTCGTAGGTCTGCATGCCACCGATGCCGCTGCCGATGACAACGCCGGTTCTTTCGGGCGTGGGGAACCGCCCTTCCAGGCCGGCCTGGCTGATGGCCTGGTGGGCGGCGGCGAGCGCGAGCTGGGCGAAGAGGTCGTAGCGCCGCGCCTCCTTGCGATCGATGTACAGCAGGGGGTCGAACCCCTTCAC
>DASYVW010000378.1:0-2869 GCA_035936675.1 Gemmatimonadales bacterium | reverse complement strand
CAGAGCTGCAGCCTGACGAACCCCGACAACGTCCTGATCGATCAGCTGGAGCACGCCCTCCGACTGCAGCTTCCCCACCCTTGGGCGACCTCCCCAGGTGAGGCCCTTGAGCACGAGCTTTAACAAACCCTCCGCCCCAGGACGTAACCGGCGGAACCCTCGTCGATCCATTTGGGCCATCTGAGCGAGGTCCTCCGCGCTGAACAGCGTGGACCCTCGAAACGACGTCCTGCTTCGAACATCCAGTTGGAAAAACTCGTTGGATCCGTTGAGAGCTATGACAAACATCCCATCGGGCAAGTGGTGGCACACGATGACGGGACCAAGCCCGGCGGCGGTGGCCCACTGACGGACGTGGGTGATAATGGAACTCCACAAGACCTCTGGCGCCATGTAGTCGACGTCACCGATGCCGGACAAAGCCATATCCGGATTCTTCCAGACCAGGCAATTGGGAGACAGCGCCGTAAGGGACTTAAAGAGCGGGAGCAGCAACGAGGAGCGGTCCTCCGAAATCTCAGCGCCCGGCGATAGCGGGACGCTCCCCACGGGAGATCTCATGGTGATTATTCGTAAACCGGGTGCGCTTCCCACACCCGGTGCAGCCAGGAATCGAAATCGACCGGCTGGCGCCGATTTTCGACAAATATGGTTCGCAATACAGGACACATCCTTTTGATCCGCTTCGCTCGCAAGCGACTCAGGACGATGCGCGGCTCGATCACGGCATTGGCCAGGGCCCAAGCCTCGACCTGGAGCATGGCTCGGCGATCCCACTGGCCGATGGCCGCACGCTCAGCCACTCGCACTAGTGCATTCGCGGCTGGACCAAAGAGGCAAGCCGCTGTTGCCTTCACCCCTTCGGGATCTCGCCGCAACGCCTCTGGTATCCGCTTTCTTTGGAGACCTTCTGGATTGGGTCGTCCTCCCCATTTGGTGCCGTTGCCGAGTAACAGCATAATCCCTTCCGCACCGGGCCTGAGTCGCCGAAAACCTCGTGGATCCAGTTCCATCAAAGGAGCAAGGTTCTCCGAGCGAAACATGGTCCACCCGCGGAAGTACTTTTTTGCGTTGACATCAAGCTCTACAAACTCGGAATTCCTCCGATTCAGTGCGAGTATGAACAGAACACCTTGAACGTGCCGGCATGCAGTCACCGGTCCCAGATCTCTTGTTGCCGCCCAACGACAAAACTCGCTCAAGATGAGGTCCCAGTCTTTCTCGGGAGCCGCGGAATCGATATCCCCCGACCCGGAGAAGCAGGCGTCGGCGTTTTTCCAGATGCCCCAGCTGGAGCAAACCTCAGTCAGTCGTTCAAGGAGAGGAAGCCAAAGGGTGGAGCGGTCAGTCTGCGCTGGCGAGATCAGAGGAGGGCCCTCACCTGGGACAGCCAGGATTGGGCAACATGGTCCCAGGAGAAGTCTTCCCGGGCCAATCGCCCCCCTTGCCTTCCAACGGCGGAAGCCTCTGGAGAGAGTAGGGAGTGAAGGCCGTCTGCCAGGGAGTTGGGTGTGGACTCAGAGAGAAAGGCGCCGCCCCTGGATGCCAGTGTGGATCCAAGGGGATAGGGAGTAGCAAGTGTGGGGACCTCGTACGAAACTGCCTCGAGAACAGAGTTCGGACAGGCATCCCAGCGTGATGGATAGACAAAACCTCGCGCCTTGGCGAGCAGACCTCTCTTAGCTTCGCCGTATACCGAGTCACCGATGGTAGCCCAGCGATCCAGGCTGAGAGCGGACACCATCTTTCTCACCGTCTTCTTTCGCCCCCTCCAGTCAGGACCGTGAATTCTGATGGTGGGGCGTTCTGCCTCCGGCAGCCGGCGCAAGGCGTGCAAGAGGAGATCCAGTCCCTTGTGCTCGGGGTCGAAGCGGCCCAGCCACAGAAGGTACCCGCCGCTGCCTCCATCCCATACCGCCCCAGCAGGCGGTTCGACTCCGTTCGGCGCAACTATAACGGGCCCCTTGTAGCCGAGTAGATCCAGGTGGCCTCGTTCAGAATCAAAGAAAACGTGGATGGCCAGCGCCCCCTCCACCAGCTCTCTTTCTCCGGCAGACCACCACGCCTTCTTGAGAAGGCGCTTTCTGGAAAGAATGTGGGGATCATACGCTCCACGGGGCTCCAGGATGTAGGGAATGCCCATCTTCCTGGCCAGCGCACCGGCGCGAAGATTGTGGAAGGTCCAGCCCGAGTGGAGTACCAGAAGATCGGCTCCAAGGAGAACCTCCTCTAGGCCAATCGGAATCTCCGCCGTGCCCACTCGCACATGGCGCACTGGAACCCAAGAGACTCCTCCGTTTGCCCGTGGCTGCCCACCTTGCTTATAGGCAACAGTGGCGGAAATACCGGCACGGACGAACGCCTGGGACCACCTTTGGACGGCGCTTGTCATTCCCCCATCCCCAACCGCCGCCCTGGGGTAGTACCGAATCACTTTCATCAGCTCAATCCTATGGTTTTGCGTACGAGTCAGAACGCCCATGGCTCTTGCCGGGGGCTCAATAAGACGGAGACCGTTCGCTCCGGGAAATGAGTCAGAAAGGATCTGAAAGACGGAGGCCGTGGACTCTGGTTGTGCTAATGCACTACTTGATCAGCAATATGTTAACCCGCATTCCTGCAACCCGCTAGCACTCTTATCTCAATCACTACGACGGGCGCTCAGGGGAGCCACGGCTGAACGTTCGTCTCCGGCCCCGGTCCGCTCGACGATGCGTTCAATAGCCTCGGCCACGTCGGGCGGCAGTTGCAGCTGCGCCCCCGGAAGCCAACCGTCTATCTGATCAGGCGACCGTGCTCCCGCGATTGCGCCGGTCACACCGGTCACCGTGAGGGTCCAAGCGATGGAAAGCGCGGCGAGGCTCACATG